>OMTP01000254.1 GCA_900313955.1 uncultured Lachnospiraceae bacterium
CCTGCTTTTGCGGCGAAAATTACTAAGTGAAGGAAGAAGGCCTTTGTGCGAAGCGTCGCAGTGCCCTGCCCGTGAACTGTAACAGGTATGGATTGACCTTTGCAGTGGGGGCGATTCTCATGGCGCAAAAATGCCGCTCACGCGGGGTGAGCGGCATTTGAAGATGCAAGTTTTATGCAAGCTTGAGCGGGTTGACCTTGACGCCCGGGCCCATGGTCGGTGCCAGGGTGACGGACTTGAGGTACTGGCCCTTGACTGTGGAAGGACGAGCCTTAACGAGGGCACTCATGAGAGCGTTAAAGTTCTCGAGGAGCTGCTCCTCTGTGAAGGATGCCTTGCCAACCGGGACATGGATGATGTTGGCCTTGTCGAGACGGTACTCGATCTTACCTGCTTTAATCTCCTTGACGGCCTTGGTGACGTCCATTGTGACGGTGCCGGCCTTGGGGTTCGGCATTAAGCCCTTCGGTCCGAGGATACGGCCGAGGCGTCCAACGACGCCCATCATATCCGGTGTAGCGACGACGACGTCGAAATCAAGCCAGCCTTCGTTCTGGATCTTCGGAACAAGGTCCATATCGCCGACATAGTCAGCGCCTGCTGCCTTCGCTTCCTCAGCCTTGGCGCCCTTTGCGAATACGAGGACTCTGACCTTCTTGCCTGTTCCGTTCGGAAGGACAACGGCGCCACGGATCTGCTGATCTGCATGACGGCCGTCGCAGCCTGTGCGGACATGAACTTCGATTGTCTCATCAAACTTTGCAGTTGCTGCCTTCTTTACGAGAGCGACAGCCTCGCTCGGATCGTAAAGAGTAGCATGATCAATTGCCTTTGCTGCTTCTACATATTTCTTACCGTGTTTCATTTATCTAAACCTCCATAGTGGTATGTAACGGAATGGATCACATTCCTTCCACGTTTCCTTAGTCGACGACTTCAACACCCATGCTGCGGCAGGTGCCTTCTACGATTCTCATAGCTGCTTCTACTGTAGCGGCGTTAAGATCCGGCATCTTTGTCTCAGCGATTTCCTTGACCTGAGCCTTTGTGATCTTGCCGACTTTGGTCTTGTTCGGCTCACCGGAACCGGACTTGAGGCCGATGGCTTTCTTGATCAGAACAGCTGCAGGCGGAGTCTTTGTGATAAATGTAAAGCTTCTGTCTGTGTAGACCGTGATCACAACGGGGATGATAACGTCGCCCATCTGAGCGGTCTTTGCGTTGAAAGCCTTTGTGAACTGTACAATATTGACACCGTGCTGGCCAAGAGCCGGGCCGACTGGGGGAGCCGGTGTTGCCTTGCCTGCCGGGATCTGTAACTTGATATAGCCTTCTACTTTCTTTGCCATGATTTTTCCTCCTGATGTGGTGCTGCGGGTCCATTTTCACGGAACCCTTCCACGATTATGAATCAACCCTTTCAACCCGGATCTGGCTTTATTTTCATATAAATATCCGGCGGGGATGATTGTCTTTTTATCTCTTTCTTATGTCTGCGAAACTGATTTCAACCGGTGTCTCACGGCCAAACAGGTTCACTGAGATGCTGACGGTCTGCTTCTGGGGATTGACGGCGGTGATCTTGCTCTCCGTCCCTGCCCATGCGCCGCTGGTCACGATGACAAGGTCTCCCTTCTCATATTCCACGGCGATCTCCGGCTCTCCGTCTGTTCCGCCCTGACCGACGATGCCCAGTTTGATCTGCTCATCGAGGGTGAGAGGAACGGGCTTGCTCCCCGGTCCGACGAATCCGGTCACGCCGCGCGTGTTCCGTACGACATACCAGGTGTCGTCGTTCATTACCATTCTGATCAGAACATAGCCGGGGAATTTCTTTCTCTTGACGGTCTTGGTGACGCCGTTCTTTGTCTCAAGAACTTCCTCCAGAGGTACCTGAACTTCAAGGATCTGGTCCTCCAGATGCCGGTTGTCCACGGTCTTCTCGATATTCGCTTTTACTTTGTTCTCATAGCCCGAATAGGTATGAGCTACGTACCACTTTGCTTCTGCCATCGGATTCCTCTTCTTTATGCAAATCCCACTCAGATGGAGAGGATTTTCTCGATCAATCTCAGTGCTCCGCTGTCAACGACAGAAATGATAATGCCCATGATGATTGAGAGCACAACGACAAGGCCTGTCTGACGTCCCACGGTTTTTGCCGGAAGCCAGATGATCTTGCTCCACTCTTTTTTGACGCCGGACCAGAAGCTTTCTTTCTTGTCCTTGCCTTTCTTAGCGGGTTTTGTGTTCTCCTGGGCCGCTGTGTTTGTATCTGCCATAAAAATGACCTGCCTTCCTCTGCTATGAAGGATTACTTTGTTTCTTTATGGATTGTATGCTTGCGGCAGTGTGGGCAGTACTTCTTGATCTCCATTCTCTCCGGATGGGTCTTCTTGTCTTTCGTCGTATTGTAATTACGATTCTTGCATACTGTACACGCTAAAGTTATCCTTGTACGCACGGTTTTCCACCTCCAATGATAATCTAAAGTTGTGGCACTTGTTCTCCTGCAGCCCTGTAAAAAGGCGCAAAAAAAAGAACCTGTTGATGTAGCTTATCCATTGTAGCACTGGGGATATCGCCCGTCAACAGGTATTTATTAACAAATTCGAGGCAGGAGCTCGCCGGTGGGCTCGGGGAGAAGAGTCTGCGTGCCGATCTCGGTCGTGACGACGACGCGGCCGGGATGGTCGGAGGTCACTTCGCCGATGAGGGCGGCATTGGCTGAATATTTGCCTTCGTGGAGTTTTGCAAGCAGGGCGGGGGCATTTCCTTGGGGCGTGAAGATGACCATGCGGCCCTCGCAGGCGAGGTAGAGGGGGTCGAGTCCCAGCATGCCGCAGACGCCTGCGACGCTCGGGTCGACAGGGACATTTTCCCGCATGAGGGAAATGCCCGCATGGCTCTCGTCTGCTATTTCGTGGAGGACGGTGCCGACGCCGCCGCGGGTCGCATCGCGCAGGACATGGATGTCGTCGGTGACGCTCAGCATGTCGCGGACGGTGCCCCACAGGGGGGCGTCGTCGCTTGTGACGTCGGCTTCGATGCCATAGTTGTCGCGGGCAAGTAAAATGGCACATCCGTGGCGGCCGATGTCTCCTGTCACCAGGATGGCGTCTCCGGGCTTTGCATGGGCTCCGGACAGGTCGGTTCCTGGCGTGATCTCGCCGACGCCGGTCGTGGTGATGAAAATGCCGTCGACCTGGCCTCTGCCGGCCACTTTGGTGTCGCCGGCGACGATGGCGACGCCGGCCTCTTTTGCTGTCTCCGCGAGAGAGCGGGCGATGAGATCGAGGTCCTTCACGGGGAAGCCCTCCTCGATGACGAAGGAGCAGGTGAGGTAGAGGGGCTTCGCCCCCATGGAGGCCAGGTCGTTGACCGTGCCGCAGACCGACAGGCGACCGACATTTCCGCCCGGAAAGTTCCACGGGCTCACGATGAAGCCGTCGGTCGTCATGGCCATTTTCCCCGTGGGTGCAGGCAGCACAGCCGCGTCGTCCGCCGTCAGGAATTCATTTTCAAAATATTTCTTAAAGAGGTCACGGATGAGAGCACTTGTCTTCCTGCCCCCGGCTCCGTGAGCCAGCGTAATCACATCCTCCATGGGAGGTCTCCTTTCTTTATTCATGTCGCCGCTGGCCAAGCCGCGGAGATGAACCTCGCAGATCTATACTGTCATAATCATACACATGGATAAGCTAAGCTGCGTTTTTACGATTTATTTAGCACAAGGTCCGTCCCTCTGCCCTCACCTGCCCAGGAAGGCGCCTGCTGCGTCCCCGTGCCCGCTGTATTTGTAGTAGGCGGCGCAGGTACCTTCGCTCGAGACCATGCAGGCGCCGACGGGGTGGTCGGGGGTACATGTTCTGCCGAAGAGGGGGCACTCAGGCGGGCGGATCTCGCCGCGGAGAATGTCGCCGCAGCGGCAGGCCGGGTTGGGGTGGCCGGAGAGGTGGGGGACGCTGAATTTTTTCGCGGCGTCCCAGGCTGCGTATTCTTCGCGGAGAGCGAGGCCGGAGCCGGGGATGACGCCGATGCCGCGCCAGACGGTGTCACACGGACATGTGAGTTCGGCGATGAGGGTCCGGGCAGCCGGCGAGCCTTCTTCGGTCACGACTCTTGGATAGCAGTTTTCTGCAAATGGCCTGCCCTCCCCAAGTTTTGTCAAAAGGACGGCGAGGGCGGTCAGGATCTCGTCGGCTGTGAAGCCGCAGACGGCGCCCGAGATGCCTTCTTTTTGCAGCTTCCTGTAAATGCCCATTCCTGTCATTGTCGACACATGCCCCGGATAGAGGAAGGCGTCGGCGCTGTCTTTTAAGACGGGATAGGCGTTGTCCATAGTCTTGTTGGCCACAAGAAGAGAGAAGTTGCGGATTCCCGCCTCTTTTGCCCTCTTCACGCACAGAAGCTCGGCCGGCACGGTCGTCTCAAAGCCGACCGAGAGGAAGACGATCTCGCGGTTCGGATTGTCCCCGGCCATTTTGAGGGCGTCAAAGGGCGAGTAGACGATGCGGACATCGGCGCCATTGGCGCGAGCGCCGGCAAGACTTGTTTCCGAGCCGGGGACGCGGATGAGATCGCCGAAGGTCGTGAGAGTGACATTTTCCTTTTTTGTAAGAAAAACAGCCTCGTCGATGTAGCCGGTCTCCGTGACGCAGACCGGGCAGCCGGGGCCCGAGATGAGGTTGACATTTTCCGGCAAAAGACTTCGTATCCCATAGCGGAAAATGGCATGGGTGTGTGTCCCGCAGACTTCCATGATGCGCACCGGGCGGCCGGAATAGATCTTCACGATAGCAAGGGCATTTTTCGCCTGAAAGTGCATTTCCGGTGCAGCGCTCTCCCTGACTGCGTTTGTCTTGTCTTCTGCCATGTTTTATGCCCTCAGGTCGGCCATGACGGCTGCGTCCTGTGTCTTGTCATCTGTCGTGATTTTCGCGATGGCAAGGCCCGCGTGCACCATCACATAGTCGCCCGGGTGGACATCAGTCAGTAAGTCTGTCGACACCTCCCGGCGCGCTCCTGTCGCATCCACGATCGCCGTACCTTTCTTCATGGAAACTACTTTTGCGGGAAGTCCTACGCACATAGTTTTTCCTCCTTATCTATCCTTCCAGAAATTCACATATTTCCTGAATCCCTATTATACCATGATCCCGGCAGGCCTGCTCACCACTGACCACAAATTCAGGCAAATCTTCATCTCCCAGGTTACTGTTCACTCGTCAGCCAGTTGCTGCCTCGAAAAAGCACTTCCGGAGTGGACCTTTGAGGGGTGGCCGCGAAGGAAGTGCTTTTTCGAGACAGTTCTGGCTGATCCGTGAACTGTAACTCTCCCAGGTTACAGTTCACGGGTCACCCAGCATCGAGCGATTAGAAAGCGCTTCTGGCTGACGTGTGAACTTTAACCGAGAGGGTTACTGTTCACGGGGCACCCGGCGCGGAGCACAAAGTCCTACTTCCGGAGCGCATTCGATTTTCGCCGCCTGCTTTTGCGGCGAAAATTACTAAG
>OMTP01000226.1 GCA_900313955.1 uncultured Lachnospiraceae bacterium
TTCTTTTGAGCCGAGGAGGACATGTTTTTCTCGAAGCAAAAGTGCCCTCCTGAATAGTTACGATGTTTTATGTTACTAATACTTCCCACATGAAAAAGTGACACAAAGCCTTATTCTAAGCGGGTTAATGAGTTTATGGATAGTGTGCGCAGTGGATAGCTGTCTGATATTATTGGACTGAGTCGATGAGCTTGCCAACGGCTGCGCTTAGATCGGCAACTTTGGCTTTCGAGAGATCTCTGCGATCCGTCTTTGCATAGTAGTAAAACTTGAGCTTCGGCTCGGTGCCGGACGGTCTCATGGCAAACCAGCTGCCGTCTGTCATTCTGAAAATGAGAGCGTTCTGGGCTGGTATATCCCTATAGCCATGAATGTAGTCGATCGTCTCTGCAACTTTAAAATCTCCGAAGAAAATGGATAAGGGCACCTGTCTGGTTGCCATTGAGGGCTGTATATCCTCCCTCGCTGTTCCTGATCTCAATCGCCATACGGTCAGAATCCGGGTCCGTGGCAATAAGCACCTCAGCTCCTTTTTCCTTACCCAGCTTCTCCGCGATCTCAAATGCCTTGGGGTTTTCAGGATTGGGGAAGGGAACAGTCGTAAAATCGGGATCCGGATCTTTCTGCTCGGGGACAATCGTAAAGTTCGTGAAGCCGCGGCGCTTTGCCATCTCCTGCATGGGAAGGCTTATTACCCCTTTCAATAGGTGAACTTTCCTGTCTATCATAGCATGGCCGGCATAAAAGTCCATCTTTTTGATTTTTCCTTTTCAGCGATGTATACTTGCTATGTCATCTTATATTTGAATGTCGGGAGACAAACATATGATTTATTATGGGGAAGAGAGCAAACGTGCCCGGGAAAATTTCGATCTTCAGCATCGGCGGACGGATCTGCACCTCATTTACGCGATCGTGGATGTGAAGAAAGCGGCTGCCGAAACTTACAGCGAACTGGGAATCAAACCTGATGTTTACCGGGCCGTCATGACGGCCTGTGACCGGGTTCTGGCTGGAAAAGCGGATGATCAGTTTATCACAGAAGCCCTGCAGGGCGGCGCGGGGACCTCCACGCACATGAATGTCAACGAAGTCCTCGCTTCTATAGCTTCCGAGGAACTGGGTCGACCGGTTCACCCCATCGACGATGTGAACCGCGGGCAGTCCACGAACGACGTTTACCCCACTGCCCTGCGCATTGCTTCCATCCGAGGCGTCCGCGCTCTGAGTGAGGAGTGTGCAAAACTTCAGGAGTCTCTCCAGAGACGTGAAAATGAATTTGAGAGCATTGAAAAGCTGGGCCGCACTGAACTCATGGACGCCGTCCCTGTCACACTCGGCGAAGAGTTCGGATCAATGGCCCAGGCCATTGCCAGGGACCGCTGGCGCATTTATAAAGAAGAAGAACGGCTCCGCCAGGTCAACCTCGGCGGAACCGCTGTGGGTCTGAGTGATACGGCGGACCGCCGCTACCGCTTTCGCGTCATCGAAATTCTTCGTCGGCAGACAGGTATCGGCCTGGCCGCTGCAGAATATCCCATGGATATCACGCAGAACAACGATGTCTTCGTAGAAGTCTCGGGACTCCTCAAAGCCCTGGCCGTCAATCTCATGAAGCTGTCGGAGGATCTCCGCCTCATGAACTCTGGTCCTTACGGCGGTCTCGGCGAAATACGCCTCAAACCTCTGCAGAAAGGCAGCTCCATCATGCCGGGGAAAGTAAATCCCGTCATTCCTGAAATGACCATGCAGTGTTCCATGCGCGTGATTGCCAACGACACCGCGATTACCATGGCGGCCTCACGGGGAGAGTTCGAGCTGAACGCTTTTCTCCCCCTCATTGCCGACTCCCTCCTGGAAAGTCTTCACCTTCTGACGCAGACCTGTACCATCATGCGCGAAAAATGTATTGGCACCCTTACCGCAGATGCGGACCGCTGTCATGCCATTCTGGATCACAGCCTGGCCCGCGCAACCTCCTATGTGCCTGCCCTCGGCTACGACACCGTCACGAAAGCGATTCTTGATGGAGGAAGCCCTGAGGAAATCATGGAGCGATTAGAAGCCATGCGGGAAGAAAACCGGCCCGCTAAACATCAGTAAAGAGAGGAAAAAGCAATGGGAATGAATGATACACCATCCGCGAACAGAATCCACATAGGCTTTTTCGGCTGCCGAAATGTGGGTAAATCCAGCCTTGTCAACGCGGTGACCGGACAGGACCTTGCAGTGGTTTCCGACGTGAAGGGGACCACGACCGACCCTGTCTATCAATCCATGGAGCTGCTCCCCATGGGGCCGGTCATGATCATTGATACGCCTGGAATTGATGATACGGGTGAGCTGGGAGAACTCCGCGTCCGAAAGACCCGTCAGGTACTGAACCGGACAGATGTGGCCGTCCTCGTCACAGATGCAACGCGCGGTCTCAATCCTGTGGAAATGGAACTCATCCGTCTCTTCCATGATAAGGAAATTCCCTTCGTCATCGCAGAAAATAAAGCAGATCTTGCTCGCACAAAAACAAATGAAACTGGCTCCGCAGCTCCTGTCTGCTGCACCAGTGCGACACAAAAAACCGGAATTGAAGCATTAAAAGAGACCATCGCTCACCTGGTCAGGGTGGAGGATGAAAAGCTTCGCATTGTCGGTGATCTCCTTCATCCGGAAGATCTGGTTGTCCTGGTTGTCCCCATCGATAAAGCGGCTCCCAAGGGCAGACTCATTCTTCCTCAGCAGCAAACCATCCGTGATGTCCTAGAGGCGGATGCAGCCTGCGTCGTCGTCAAGGAGTATGAACTGAGAGATGTCTTAAGTCAGCTCAGGAGAAAACCCGCTATGGTCATCACAGACAGCCAGGTCTTCGCCAAAGTGGCGGCAGATACACCGGTCGATGTCCCCCTGACATCTTTCTCCATTCTGATGGCCAGATATAAAGGTTTTCTGGATACGGCTGTGCACGGCGTAGCGGCCATTGAACAGCTGCATCCCGGTGACAGAATTCTGATCGCAGAAGGCTGCACCCATCACCGCCAGTGCGACGACATAGGGACAGTCAAGATTCCCCGCTGGCTAAAAAACTACCTTGGCTTCCCCATTCAAATCGACACAATGTCCGGTCAGGACTTCCCAGACGACCTCTCCGCTTATTCCCTGGTCATCCACTGCGGCGGCTGCATGCTGACCGAGAGAGAAGTCCGTTACCGCATGAAGTGCGCGCAGGATCAGGGCGTTCCTTTCACCAACTACGGAATCACCATCGCCTACATGCAGGGAATCCTGAGGCGCTGCCTTCAGATCTTTCCCTATCTCCTGAGCTAAATGTCTGGTGACAGGCACTCATTCAATGGGAGCAGGTATGGACTGCTGATGGGTCGGTGGTCAGCGTTCCGGCAATAAGAGCCGCAACAGCTGCATCGGCATCGCCCGTGATCCCGGTGTAAAGGGTTGCGCCGGTAGATGTGATGGCGTCGACCATTGGTGTGCCCACACCACCGCAGATGACAGCGTCCGGGCCAAAGCCTGTGACGACCGGGATCAGTTCTTTGTGGCCCTTGCCATCTGTGCTCACGACCTCACTCTTCGTGACAGCTCCATTTTCTACATCATATACCTTGAAGGCTTCTGTCTTCCCAAAATGCTGGCCGACATTACCGTTGTCATATGTAACGACGATTCTCATTTTCTTAAATCCTCCTATTTTTGTATACTTTATTACGAGGATTATTGTACACCTGAATATAGAACAAGACAAGATACTCATCTTGTAACTTTTCAGGATGGACTCCTGCGGAGCGAAAAACATGTCCTCAGCGGCGAATTGCTCTTTCGAGCAGACCTTTGTCATCCTTCAGACCTTCATCTGAGCCGAGGAGGGCGCTGAACGTCCAGTGGACGTTCGAAGAGCAGCCGACCGAAACGGAGTGTAGAATGTTTTTCTCGAAGCAAAAGTGCCCTCCTGAACAGTTACCTCAATTTACACCGCTATACAGACGTAACCGCAGAACCCCGCCAATGCATGTACAATATGAGTTCTATTTTACACTCATCTACTTGACACAGATCAAAAAAGTTCTAAAATACAATTACAGATCGTAAAAGTTCTAAATTAATTTTAGAGATCGTAAAGGTTCTATATCGAAGGAGTGTATCAGGGAGGCAATAATGAGCGATAATCCATTTAATCCGTCTTTTGGAAAAGTTCCCCCCATTTTCATCGACCGTGACCACTATGTACAGCAGATTGTAGCAGGACTTGGAAATTCTAACAGCCCCATGCAGACAACTCTGATCAGTGGTGTACGCGGTGTCGGGAAGACAGTCCTTTTGGCCGATATTTCTCACAGACTGGAAGCCGATCCAACATGGATTGTCGCAGATATTCCGTCAAACGGTGAGATAATGGAGACACTCGTACAGTCTGTACGGGAGAAAGCTTCGTCAGAAGTTCGTAAGGCAATTGACAGTATTGAGGGAATTTCTATCTCTCTGCTTGGCATTGGTGTAAGCTATTCTAATGCAAAGCCAGATATCAATTATCAACTGTTGCTCGAAAAAATAATGATTGAGTCAAAGAAAAAGCACATTTCTCTGCTCATTGTTACGCGTCGTTTTAATATATCCGACTACCGCAGATTTGCGGCAAAAACAT
>OMTP01000093.1 GCA_900313955.1 uncultured Lachnospiraceae bacterium
CCTGCTTTTGCGGCGAAAATTACTAAGTGAAGGAAGAAGGCCTTTGTGCGAAGCGCCGAAGTGGCCCACCCGTGAACTGTAACACAGGAACACAAGATCTGTCACATTTTCATAGTTTTTCCTATGCGATTGGCATGGAGAATGGTATAATAAGCCTATGTTTTGAAGAAATGTCTCCAACAGGAGATGAAAAAGGGTGAACAGGGAGGATACAAAATGAAGTCATTTAAGTATGTTGTGACGGATCCGGTAGGCATTCATGCGCGCCCCGCGGGCAATCTGGTCCGCGAGATCAAGAAGTATGCATCGGAGTGTTCCATGAGCGGAAACGGCAAGACCGTGGACGGAAAGAAGCTCATGATGGTCATGACCCTGGGAATCAAGGAGGGAGATGAGGTTGAGCTTGCCTTCACCGGCGACGACGAGGACAAGGCGGCTGCCGACATCGAGACATGGATGAAGGGGAACCTGTAAGGAGAAGTGGAAGCAAAAAAGCGGTCCGGCGGGAAGCGCCGGGCCGCTTTTTGCGTGTGCGAGGATGCCGCTGGGGACGGTTCCTGTGGCGCGCTTTTTTGCGAGCCACGAGAACCGCCCCCCATGGTTCGTCCCTGGCAGTGCCTGACGATGAATTTAAAATATCGATATTTGAATATCGACATTTCACTCAAGTTTCTGCCGTAAGTCACAAGAAAACGATTGACAAGTATAGAGCCATTTCTTATAATTACCAAGGTAAATCCGATAAAACAACTCGGATTTTTGCTCAAAAGTAAGGCAACTGTGTCAATGGCCACACCGGAATGATGGCCAAAAGCATTTCCGGTGCGGACCTGCAGGGACTCTGAAGGTCAGTGGACCTTCACTTAGCGCCGATCGGAGCGAAGCGAAGACAGTCCGCGGAGGACATGCTTTTTGGACAGCATTCCATGCCGGCCCCTGTGCAGTGCGAGAAAGTTTGAAAGGTGGTATTCCTAAATGTCTGATACATTACTCGAGGTGAAGAACCTCTCCGTCAGCATCGAAGAGGGACCGATCCTCCACGATGTCAATCTCACAATCAATAAGGGCGAGACCCATGTCCTCATGGGACCCAACGGCGCCGGCAAGTCGACCCTGGGCAACACCCTCATGGGCAATCCTGTCTATCACGTGACGGGCGGCCAGATCCTCTTTAACGGCGAGGATATTACGAATGCCACAGTCGATAAGAGAGCAAGACTTGGCATGTTCATGTCCTTCCAGAACCCGCTCGAGGTCCCGGGCCTTTCCGTCGAGAGCTTTATTCGGAACGCTATGCGACAGAGAACGGGCAAGCCGGTCAAGATCATGCAGTTCAAGGAGCAGCTCGAGTCCACCATGGACCTTCTGCAGATGGACGCCTCCTACGCGGACCGCGACCTCAATGTCGGCTTCTCCGGCGGCGAGAAGAAGAAGGCTGAGATCCTGCAGATGCTCATGTTAAATCCGAGCTTTGCCATCCTCGATGAGACCGACTCCGGCCTCGACGTCGACGCTGTCCGCACCGTGTCCCAGGGCATTGAGGAGTACCACAAGAGATCGGACGGAGCCCTCCTCATCATCACCCACAGCACCAAGATCCTGGAGTCCCTCGACGTCGACTACACACACGTCTTAGTCAAGGGATCTCTCGTCACGACCGGCGGCGCCGACCTTGTCGAGAAGATCAATGATGAAGGCTTCGAGAAATATCTGGAAGAAGAGGAGAAGGCATGAGCGAAGTAATCGATGACGCTGTCCATTTTGATCCCGCGATCGACAACACAAAGGACGACATCAACGCCTATCTTGAGGGCACGGACCGCTCCCTGTACGATTTTAAGGACGATGAGACAGGTTTTTATAAGGTCGACGAGGGGTTAACCCCCGAGATCGTCGATCAGATATCTAAAGAGAAAAATGACCCCGAGTGGATGCATGAGTTCCGCCTCAAGTCCCTCGAGCTCTACAATAAAATGCAGGTGCCCAACTGGGGCCCGCCCATCGACGGACTCGATATGAACAACATCATCACCTATGTCCGCCCCAACACGAAAATGAAAGGGACCTGGGACGAAGTTCCCGAGGAGATCAAGTCCGCCTTCGACAAGCTGGGCATTCCCCAGGCGGAGCATAAATATCTGGCCGGCGTCGGTGCCCAGTACGACTCCGAGCTGGTCTACCACAACCTGCAGGATTTCGTGGCTCAGCAGGGCGTCGTCTACTCCGACATGGAGTCCGCCCTCACGGGCAAGTACGCCGACATGGTCCACGAGTACTTCATGAAGCTGGTGCCGCCGACGGACCACAAGTTTGCAGCCCTCCACGGGGCCGTCTGGTCCGGCGGATCCTTCGTCTACGTCCCCAAGGGAGTCAAGGTCGACATCCCGCTGCAGTCCTACTTCCGCCTCAACGCCAAGGGTGCCGGCCAGTTCGAGCACACCCTCATCATCGTCGACGAGGGCGCGGATCTCCACTTCATCGAGGGATGTTCTGCTCCCAAGTGGAACGTGGCCAACCTGCACGCCGGCTGCGTCGAGCTCTACGTGAAGAAGAACGCAAGACTCAGATATTCGACCATCGAGAACTGGTCCAAGAACATGTACAACCTCAACACCAAGCGCGCCCTGGTTGAAGAGGGCGGCCGCATGGAGTGGGTGTCCGGTTCCTTCGGCTCCCATGTCTCCTACCTCTATCCGACAACGATTCTCAAGGGCAAGGGTGCCGACTGCGAGTACACCGGCATTACATTCTCAGGCAAGGGACAGGACCTCGACACCGGCTGCCGCATGGTCCACATCGGCGAGGACACAAGTTCCCTCGTCACGACCAAGTCTCTGTCCAAGGACGGCGGCATCGGAACCTTCCGCTCGGCTGTCGAGATCATGCCGACCGCAAAGCGCGCCAAGTCGTCCGTCGACTGTCAGTCCCTCATGCTCGATGACATTTCCAGATCCGACACGATTCCGGAGATGGATGTCAAGACCAATAACTGCGACGTCGGCCACGAGGCCAAGATCGGACGCATTTCCGACGAAGCTGTTTTCTATCTTATGAGCCGCGGCATTCCTGAAAATGAGGCCCGCGCCATGATCGTCTCCGGCTTCGCCAACCCGATCAGCAAAGAGCTGCCACTCGAATACGCGGCCGAGATGAACAACCTCATCAAGCTGGAAATGGAAGGGAGTATGGCATAATGGCTGAACAAAGAGAAGGAATGACTGTCAACCGCCTGCCGTCCCTCACGTGGAACCGGCTGGGCGTGAATTTTGCAAAGATTTTTGATGACGAGATCCCGGCAAGTGATGCAGAAGCTGCATTTTCCGCCAGGAACGACGACCAGGTGGCCCGCGGAGCGAGAGCGACCGAGGAGGCACAGACATTTGCAGATAGCATGAGTGACGGTGTCCGCCGCGAGGCGTATGTGGCCGCCAAGAGAAGCATTTACCAGGGACAGCATTTTGCGACGGGCCTCGGCCACGATTTCACGGACTACATGAATGCGAATGTCCCGGAGACTTACGTCTATACGGTCGAGGAAAATGACCACCCGGATAAGCCCATTGTTTTGAACTGGGATTTTGGAAAGGGCGCGAAAGCGCTGGCCCAGCAGGTCATTCATGTGAAGAAAAATGCGGAAGCGACTTTCCTTATGACCTACACCTCCGAGAAAAATGCGGAAGGGCTCGGCATGTTCGAGACCAGGGTCATCCTCGAGGAAGGTGCGACACTTCACCTCATGAAGGTCAACCTGCTCGGCGAAGGATTTGTCCTTGCAGATGACTCTGCGGCGGTTGTCCGCGACGGTGCACATTTTGATTACCTGTCCGTCATGCTGGGTGCGGCCAGAACGTATGCCGGCTGCTACGCCGATCAGTGCGGCAAGGGGGCCATGTTCACCGTAGACACAGGCTACATGGCCGAGAAGGACCACCTTGTGGACATCAACTACGTGGCTGCCCAGAGAGGGAAGAAGACGCAGAGTAAGATCAACGTCAAGGGCTCGCTCAGGGACACGGCCAAAAAGGTCTTCCGCGGGACCATCGATTTCCGCAAGGGAACCAAGGGCTCGACGGGCGACGAGCAGGAGGACGTGCTCCTCTTAAGCCCCAGAGTCACCAACAAGACTGTTCCGGTCATTCTCACGGAAGAGGAGGATGTCGATGGACGCCACGGGGCAACCATCGGCAACCTGTCCGAGGATATTCTTTTTTATCTGGAGACCCGCGGCCTTGACGCGGATGCGGCGGAGATGCTCATGACTCGCGGCAGACTGGCGGGCGTGGCCCACAGAATCCCGGATCAGGACACTGTTGACAGGATAGACGCATTTATTGAGGAGGCATTCGGAAACAATGACTGATTTTAGGAAAGATTTCCCGATTTTCTCGGATCCCTCTTATATTTATTTCGACAACGCAGCGACCACCCAGCGCCCGACGCAGGTGCTGGAGGCGGTCAAACATTTCTATGATACAGAAAATGCCAACCCTCTCCGCGGTCTCTACGAGTGGTCCGTTAAGGCAACCGACGCCTATGAGGACGCCCGGGCCAATGTGGCCTCCTTTATCGGGGCCAAAGATCCGGCGGAGATCATTTTCACGAGAAATGCGACAGAGTCGCTCAACCTTGTGGCCTACAGCTACGGCAGAAATTTCGTCAAAGAAGGAGACGAGATTGTCATCTCCGTCTCGGAACACCACAGCAACATCCTGCCCTGGCAGATGGTGGCGCGGGAGACAGGGGCGAAGCTGGTCTGGCTCGAGTGCGACGAGGAGGGCTCCTATTCTGATGAGGAACTGGCCAAGATCACGGACAAGACAGCTGTCGTTGCCATCGCTGAGGTCTCCAATGTCCTCGGCAACATAAAGCCGGTCAAAAAGATCGCAGCCCTCGCCCATCAGCACGGCGCCATCATCGTCTGCGACGGTGCCCAGAGCGCGCCCCACATCCCGGTCACCGTGACGGAGGCGGATGTCGATTTCTTCGCGTTTTCGGGACATAAACTGCTCGCGCCGATGGGAATTGGTGTATTATTTGGGAAGAAAGAGCTTCTCGAGAAAATGCCCCCCTTCCTGACGGGCGGTGAGATGATCGAGTATGTCACCAGGGAAAATGCAACGTATGCGGAGCTTCCCCACAAGTTTGAGGCCGGCACAGTCAATGCAGCCGGTGCCGTGGGCCTTTCTGCGGCCATTGATTATCTCAGACATGTGGGCTTTGACTACGTCACAAAGCAGGAGGAGACCCTGACCCGTGCGCTTTTGGAGGAGATGGCAAAGATCCCCTACGTCACTGTCTACGGACCGAAGGATCCGGACAGGCACTGTGGCATCGTCACCTTCAACATCGAGGGCTGCCATCCGCACGACGTGGCCTCCATTCTTGACGCCGATCATGTCTGCATCCGCGCAGGTCACCACTGCGCCCAGCCTCTCATGCAGTACATGAAAGTGAATGCCACCTGCCGCGCCAGCCTCTATTTCTACAACACTCTGGATGAAGTGGAGAGATTCGTAAAGAGCCTCGGGCATGTGAGAGAAGAACTCGGGTACTAAGGATTTCGGGTGCCTGTCACCAGAAAGGAAACGATATGGACTTAAAACAGATGTACAGAGAGATTGTGAACGAGCACAATCTTCATCCGACACACAAGTATGATCTGGATCATCCGACTTTGGTGCTGCGCGGCGTCAATCCCAGCTGCGGGGATGACATCAATCTGCAGCTGAGAATCGAAGACGGAGTCATCACAGACGGATCCTTCAATGGCAGCGGATGCGCCATTTCCCAGGCGTCGGCGGACATGATGCTGGACCTCATCATCGGCCAGTCCGAGGAAGAGGCGAAAAGACTCGGGGACATCTTCATCCGCATGATCAAGGGAGAGGCTTCAGAGGACGAGGTCGAAGAGCTTGACGAGGCCGCGGCTCTGCAGAACGTCTCCCACATGCCGGCCCGCGTTAAGTGCGCCCAGCTCGGCTGGAGAACCATGGGTGAGATGCTGAAAGAGGACCAGGAAGAGGACGCAAAAAACTAGTTACAGTTTACGGGGCACCCCGGCGCGGAGCGCAAAGGCCTTCTTCCGGAGCGCATTCGATTTTCGCCGCCTGCTTTT
>OMTP01000083.1 GCA_900313955.1 uncultured Lachnospiraceae bacterium
GTTACAGTTCACGGGTGGGCCACTTCGGCGCTTCGCACAAAGGCCTTCTTCCTTCACTTAGTAATTTTCGCCGCAAAAGCAGGCGGCGAAAATCGAATGCGCTCCGGAAGAAGGCCTTTGTGCTCCGCGCCGGGGTGCCCCGTGAACTGTAACACTCCAACAGGGGATCGTTTTCTTCTGACAGATTTCTCGTTGAAATAGAAGAGAAGTAATGAGATAATTGTACCAAGGAGGTACATGTATCATGAAAAAAGGTAAAAAAGTTTTACGAAGAATCTCGGCTCTGTTCATTTCTCTGGCTATGATATTCGCCCTTACTCCTGCTGCATTTGCCGGAACGCTGAAGGATGACGGATACTACTACTTTACTGACCGCGATGGAACAGAGATGAAGGCACCTGAGAATGCATTTGCAACAAGGGTCATTGATTATCAGCCGGGCAACCCATGGACAAGTGTTGAGTTAAACAAGGATACGAAATATGCTCTGGGT
Source organism: uncultured Lachnospiraceae bacterium (assembly GCA_900313955.1). Classification (GTDB taxonomy): domain Bacteria; phylum Bacillota; class Clostridia; order Lachnospirales; family Lachnospiraceae; genus Chordicoccus. The sequence goes on from OMTP01000083.1 coordinate 494, forward strand.
TTGCCCTGTGAAGATGAAGATATGAGCTATACTCTTGGCGCTGGCGGAACTCTTACTTTAGGTTTTGATATCGGCATCTATGACGGTGATGGCCTTGATATCTATGTATTTGAAGTAGGTCCTTCTGTGGAGGCTACAAAAGTAGAAGTCAGCAACGATCTGCAAACCTGGTACGACATCGGAGTGGCAAAAGGTGCTACAGCAGGCCTTGACATGAATGGCAAGGTTCCCGAGAAAGCCAGATTCCGCTATGTCCGTCTTACTGATCTTAAGTCTGATCCATATGGAGAATGGCCAGGTGCAGATATACAAGGTGTCTCCGGCCTCAATTCGACCGTGGCCAGTAACTGGTCGCTTAAGGAGATTGATCCTGAGATCGTACCCGACAATTTACCGGACGACTGGACGCAGCCGATTAACAGAGAGCAGTTCGCAGCCATCAGTGTCAAGGCATACGAAAAGCTTTCCGGCACGACGGCCATTCCTGACGTGACAAATCCTTTTACGGACTGCAGCGACATAGAAGTTTTAAAAGCTTACAATGTAGGCATCACAGCCGGGACATCCAAGACGAAGTTTTCACCGAATCAGCTGCTCAACCGTGAACAGGCCGCAACAATGCTGACCCGAGTATTCAAGCGCGTGAGCATGAACGGGTGGACTCTTGCTAACGATGACGAATACAAGCTCAATTACACTATGCCCGCTCCCTTCGCCGATGATCGCTATATCGCAGGCTGGGCACGCGACAGTGTCTATTTCATGGCGGCCAACAATATCATTGCAGGAATTGGCAACAATCGCTTCGCTCCAAAAAATGTAACATCCGCACAGGAGGCTAAGCATTATGCAAATGCCACGATCGAGCAGGCATTAGCTATTGCGACAAGAATGGTAAAGAATTTGAAGTAATATTCGACATCGCCTGCGGTTGAAAATGCAAATTACAAGCTGTCATCTGAATGATGGTTCTGTCTCAGTCTGATTTAAAAAAAGAGGATCTGCCTTTGCAGACCCTCTTTTTTCATACTCTTTTGTACCGGGCGTCTGTAACAATTCCCGCTGACCGTCACAACGCGGACGGGAAATCCATTTCTTCTATGTAGCGCACCTCAAATCCCGGCTCATTTCCCAGAATGATCTCTCTGCAGCGTGAACGGATTTCCTCCATCACCCTCTCTGCAGCCGGGTCTGTGAGTGAGTGAACCGCACCCATAAGGGATGTGTTGCCCACGGCGCGGGTCTTGCTGACAAGATCCTGCGGGATAAGTCCAATGGCGCCGGCACGCACCGGATCAAGCTTCAAACCGAAACCGCCGGCAAGATAGAGCGCATCGATATCATATGCGTCCACCTCTGCTCTCTCCATAAGAATCTTAAGGCCCGCGCAAATGGCTCCTTTGGCCATCTGAACCTGGCGAATGTCTTCCTGGCAAATGGTGATGCCGGGGGCAAGGGTGACTCCCTCACGAAAATGTTTTCCCTGAAGGAGACCGGTTGTGTCCATGATTCCTATGCGTAAAAATTCTGCCAGGGCTTCGATGATGCCGGTGCCACAGATACCGGTCGGAGATGCGTCGCCGATGGTCCGAACCCTGCTCGTATAATCTTCTCCTTGATGCACTCTCCATGGCTGCATGATTGTGCCTTCCATGTCCTGCCCTTCAGTATCATGAGACCCTGAATGGTCAACGCTGCCAAGCCGGACCCTTGAGATGGCACCGGGAATACTGCCTGTGCCGCAGGAGATGTTGCCGCCCTCGAGGGCAGGGCCCGCGGCGGTCGAGGCGACGTAGATCGTACTGCCTTTAGAAATGGCCATCTCCCCGTTTGTCCCAAGATCCAGAAAGAGGCAGGTTCGCTCCTCTCCTCCTTCTCTCCGCGGCAGAAAAGGCTTCCCCTCTTCTGTCTGTGACAGCGCATAGAGGCCGGCGAGAATGTCAGCACCTACGTAAGCGCTGATACCAGGAAGGAGAGTTGCTCTTCCTGCTTCTCTTCGATCGAGGCTGACCGGGTGGAAGGGAAAGGATGCCAGGCCGTCGCAGGGGTCGCCGGCGTACATGTGCTCCATGGCGGTGTTGCCCGCGATGACAACTTTCTCCACCTGATCTTTTGTCAGTGACTGACAAAGCTGACCAATATCTCTGTGCGCAATGCCACTTAAAGCTTCTCTTTTTCCATCCATAGACGCCATCATGCGGCTGACGACATCAGCGCCATAGGTTCGCTGATGATTGATCGTTGAGCTCTGGGACAGGACCTCCCCTGTGGTAAGATCGACAAGAGCGCCGGCGATCGTGGTCGTGCCCAGGTCAATTCCTATGCCGAGCGTATGACCGTTAACATTTCCTGTAGACACCTCTTGGGAATCGCCTTTTGAGGCAGTACTGTTTTGCCTGATATTTTCATCGCCGGAACTCTTCGCACCTGTGATCTCCGCTAAGCCCGCTGCCTCCATCTCCTGTTCAAGAGAAACCGGGGCAACCGTCACCTCTTTGTCCGGCACGGCACAGCAGGCGAGGCGAATACCATTTTCAAGATCCTCCGGACTCAAGAGACGTCGATCTTCTGGCTGTATGGGCAGAGAGCCAGATATCACGCGGACGCGGCATTTTCCACACATACCACGACCGCCGCATGGTGCCGCGATGGGAATTCCCTGCTGCTGAAAATGCGTCAGAATGTTGGCGCCGGGCGGACAGATGACTTTCATGTCGGAAAATGTTTCATGTGAAACGCTTGTTTGTTTCTCATCTCCACGTTCGCATTCTGTACTTCTCATTGGACAGTTATGGCTTGTGCAGGCCGCGCAGTCGTGTTCGTAGGCAAATTTCGACTCGTCATCCGTTGTTAGAAATGTTATGGCCATTGACTTGGCGGGCTGCATGGAGCCATCGGGCGTCAAAACAATGCCCATGGTGCGTTGGGCATGGACGGCTGCACAGGCTCTCCTGACTGAGTCAGGGGATTCCGCCAGACGACACGCAAGGCCCATTTTTGCCTCGCGCAACAGGCGCCGCAGATGGGGCTTTGCTTCCTCCTCCAGCGAAAAAAGGCAGCTGTCACCCATGGCGCCAAGGACAGCCTGCGCATAGAGATCATCCGTATGCTCAGGCCCCGCCAGATAGCGGTCAAAGACCTTTCCCAGCGTCATGACAAGAGCGAGCTGCCCTTCGCCCCAGGCCGCCACTGCCATGGGTTTGATAAAGCGCAGAAGTTCTTTTTCATGAGATGCATAAAATGCACGAAAGCGGGGATCGGTTTCCTCCTTCTTCCTTGAGCCCAGGATGCGGGCCGTCATCTCTATATCCGGCCGCACCGCTATGCGCCGAACCGGCAGGATGCGGACCGCCCATGTCTGATTCTCATTCACCACGATTTCGATCTCCTAAAAAGATGCGCCAGGAAATTTCCTGGCGCTTTTATCACATTTCTTTTCTGAATTTGTAAAAGTCCCGGATCGCCTCTGCACCGATCTTCGAGATCTTCTTCATATTGATGGAGTTCTTGCCGGCCTGGCGCGGACGGAAGGTGATCCTGCGGAAGATCATGGACTCATGGTAGTAGGCGAAAAATGTCGTCAGCATGACGTTGGGCAGGTTGTAGTCCTCTGGCATGCGTTTCAGATACTTCTCGAGAAGACGGCGGTCCATGAGGCGGAAGGGTGCGTTGCTGTCGGGCACCTTGACTCCGAAAATGATCTGCAGGAGGGCAACCAGTGTCTTCTCGACGAAGACGCGGTTCTTTCCGTCCTCGCGGCCGACGCGGTTGCCGATGACAGCGTCGTAGCGGGTTCTCAGCTGCCAGAACCTCTCAAACTCGCGCGGGTCGGTCTGACCGTCGGAGTCGGTCTGAAAGACATAATCCGCCCCCGACTCGACCGCGTAGCGGTAGCCATAGAGAACCGTCGGCCCGTGGCCCCCGTTGGGCTTGGTCAGCGGCTGCAGAAGAGGCTTCGTCTTTGCCAGCTCCTCCAGAATCTCATACGTATTGTCCTTACTTCCATCGTTGATGATAACCAGTCTCGACAGGCCGTCCCCATCATGGTGCTCGATCACTGGATACCAGTCATCAACAAACTTCTCGATATTTTCCGCCTCATTGTAGGCCGGAACCACAATATACAGAACATCCATATTCATTTTCCTCCCTATCCTTATTTACTGCCCCCCGCACTTGATGCTGTTTTTTCCATTTTAACACAGGACGCATATCTATAGCATGGCAATTTCGTGAAAATCCGTACCCGAAGGCAACACCTGTTACAGTTCACAGGGCACCCTGGTGCGTAGCAAAAAGACCTTCCATCAGGGCGCATTCGAATTTGCGCGCAAATTTACTAAGTCCGTATGGAAGGTCTTTTTGTGGAGCGACGTTGTGACCCACCCGTGAACTGTAACCAACACCTTCTTCTCTTCCCAACTTGACGCCTCGCCGGAGTTGTTATTTTAATTAACATTTACCGTTTTACTTTTCATTCATATTCTTTGTTTGTTTTTCACTTGCACATTAGCTTCATGTGTGCTATGGTTGCATGGTCATATTGACTTTGTCAGTTACAAATGGAGATAAGGATCATGAAGAAAGTGTCTCAGGAGCGCCTGGCCGCTCTTGTTCTTGAGAAAAGAAAAACCATGAAAATGTCTCAGCAGGCGCTCTCGAATGCGACGGGCATCAACCGCACCCTGCTCTCCCGCATTGAATCGAAAAAATTCCTGCCCTCGATTCCCCAGCTGGAAAAGCTGGGCGAGATTTTGGGCTTTGACCCGACCGACGTCTTCGTCGAGCCCGAAAAAGAGAGAGTGCCACAGATGGCACCCATGAACATCGCCGTCGCCGGCACAGGCTATGTTGGGCTCTCCCTCGCGACTCTGCTGGCCCAGCACAATCATGTGACCGCGGTCGACATCGTCCCCGCCAAGGTCGACCTCATCAATCAGAAAAAATCTCCGATCAGGGACGAGTACATCGAGAAATATTTAAAGGAACTGCCCCTCGACCTGACGGCGACGACGGATGGCGACGAGGCCTATCAAACTGCCGATTTCGTCATCGTCGCGACCCCGACCAACTACGACAGCAAAAAGAACTTCTTCGACACGTCCGCCGTCGAGTCGGTCATCGAGCAGGTCATGCGGGTGACCGCAGACAAACCTGAGGAAGAGCAGCCCTACATCGTCATCAAGTCCACCATTCCCGTCGGCTACACAAGGTCTGTGCGCGAGAAATATAAAAACAGAAAAATCATTTTCAGTCCGGAATTCCTCCGGGAGTCCAAGGCTCTCTATGACAATCTCTATCCGAGCCGCATCATTGTCGGATGTGACAAAGACGATCCGGACTGCGTCCGCGCTGCGCAAAACTTTGCTAATTTATTGCGAAACGGGGCTATCAAGACCAACATCGACGTACTCTTCCCCGGCTTCACGGAGGCCGAGGCGGTCAAGCTCTTCGCCAACACCTACCTGGCCCTGCGCGTCTCCTACTTCAACGAGCTCGATACCTACGCTGAGACCAAGGGTCTCTCCACGCGAGACATCATCGACGGCGTCTGCCTCGATCCCCGCATCGGCACCCACTACAACAACCCCAGCTTCGGCTACGGCGGCTACTGCCTGCCCAAGGACACCAAGCAGCTTCTCGCCAATTATGAAAATGTCCCTGAGAATCTCATCGAGGCCATCGTCGAGAGCAACCGCACGAGAAAGGATTTCATTGCCGACCGGGTCCTGCAGATGGCCGGCTATTACTCCTACTCCGCTGAAAATGCCTACACCCCCCAGGGCGAGCACGAGGTCACCGTCGGCGTCTACCGCCTGACCATGAAGAGCAACTCCGACAATTTCCGTCAGAGCTCCATTCAGGGCGTCATGAAGCGCATCAAAGCCAAGGGGGCCCGCGTCATCATCTATGAGCCGACGCTCAAAAGCGGCGACACCTTCTTCGGCTCCGTCGTCGTCAATGATCTCGCCAGATTCAAGCGCGCAAGCGGCTGCATCATCGCCAACCGCTACGACCCCTGCCTCGACGACGTCGAAGCCAAAGTCTACACCCGCGACCTGTTCAGAAAAGACTGAATATGTGAGGGCATAGGCTGCGTCCCCATGGAATCATTTGAACAAAAAAAGCCCAGGCAGAAGCTGATTTCCGCCTGGGCTTTTTTTCTGTGTCAGATGCCTGCGCTGTGGATGACCGGGCTGATGTGCTTGTAGAGAAGCATGGTGATGAGGGATACCGCGACACCCTTCACGAGGTTAAATGGTGCAACCGCAAGAATGCAGAAGCTGAGGAGGCTCGTGATATGGGAATTGACAGCTGTGCCCATACCGATAAGGGCATCCATCGGCATATGGAAAGCAGCTGCATAGGTCGGAAGCAGAACGTAAGCGTTGATGACCGGACCGACAATCGTCATAAGAAGGGTTCCGATGACCATGCCGACGATGGCGTGATTCTTTGTCTTGGCTCTCTTATAGATAAGGGAAGCCGGAACGACAAGAGAGCAGCCGATGATAAAATTCGCGACCTCACCGACGCCTGCGGTCTGCGTGCCCTTGATGAGCAGGTGGACCAGAATCTTGATCAACTCGATGAGAACGCCCGCGAGCGGTCCCATGGCGAAGCCGCCGATAAGGGCCGGGACCTCGGAGAAATCAATCTTATAGAAAGACGGAGCGAACGGAAGCGGAATCTCGAGGAACATGAGCACCGAAGCCACCGCGCTGAACATACCCACAAAAGCAATGTATTTTGTAGTCAGCTTCTTCTTCCCCGCCGCCTTCGCATTTGCGGATGGAAAAGTCTTTGCAATTGCCTGTTCATTAGCCATAATCTTGTACCTCCTGATGAATGATGCGGAAAATGAGGACACGGAAACGGTTCTTTTGTCCTCACCTTGCATGAGGACAAAAGAACCGCCCCTGTGTTCTCACGCAATTCTTTCTTGTTTACAGGAGTTCATCGTTCATGGATAAGAAAATGAAAACGCCCCGACTCCATGATTGGAATCGGGGCATCGAAAAAAATCTCTTTCATCATCCATTCTTCTCACATCCAGACTATACTGTCGGTATCGGAATTGATCCATAAAGGACCTCACCGGTTCATTCACCAAAGGTGGCCGCGGACTATACCGCCGGTGGGGACTTGCACCCCGCCCCGAAGAATTCCTGTTTTGTTTACGCCCTTATTGTATCCACCCTTCCCCCATCTGTCAAGAGGTTAGTTGTCTCTCCCCGTCCCGGGCAGTTAGAGAGTTACAGTTCACGGGTCAGCTAGGGAACCCTTCGGAAAGCATTTCCTTCGCGGCCACCCCTCAAAGGTCCACTTCG
>OMTP01000019.1 GCA_900313955.1 uncultured Lachnospiraceae bacterium
CGGATGACGGTGGTCCAACTGTCATGTTGGACTCCATCATCTGGGTACCAGTTTAATCAAAATTTTGTATAAGGAGCATTTCAATATAGGTTGACATGAACAAGTCGTAGAATGTCAATCTATACACATCGATAAAGGAATGCAACTTATTTACCTTTTTATTGGCCGTAGCTATAAATTCGGGAACTATTGGCGAATTAATGACACGTTCGATAGATTTCTGATAGAAAGAACGCCCACTTTCTGAAGCAGTCTTAATTGTTCCTATAACACTTAGCTTTTGCTGAATAAAAGACTGTAATTGCCAATTGTTTTTATAATCGTCTATGATGTTGGAGAGTTCTTTCGCATATCCTTTGTATTTGGACTCCTCTATATCATATACGGCATCTAATATTTCCTGCTCTAATGCAAGTATTTGATTTGCTTTTCTTTGCAGGTCAATGAGCATTAACCCCATAAAAAGCTTACTGGGATCAAAAGGTATTTGAGTTAATCGTGCCTGAGCCATTTGTCCATTAGATATGCCGGATCCAAGATAAGCATTTTCGTTTTTGAATTTGGATAACTGGCCATTAAATCCGTTTTTAAAGGTTACTTTGTATATACCTTCGCCGCCTGGAGTGGCGTTGAACTGTTGAATCTGTTGCAGAAGATCTGCGGAAAGACATAAGGAAGCAAAGTCCGCAGAATCAATTTTTTTTAAATTTGGAAGAACAGAAGCGTTTGCGTCTTCAACGATAGAGATTTCCAAATCAACAGGAACAATTGCATTGTCTTCCATGTACTCACCCCCAAGGTACAAAATCCACCATATCTATCTTACATCAAAAGCAAGTGATTCCAAAGCGGCATTTGACATTTTTGACGCTTGACAGCTAAAAACCCATTCCTTTTTATATATCTTTAAATTTTCACATTTCTTCTTTTTTCATTCCCATTTACGTTATAATGCATTTTCTGCTGTCAAAGTGTCAGAAACCGCAGAAATAAAGGATTTTCATTTGACACATCAAAGCGCATGGATGTGTCAGAGAGCAAATCTGTCCTCGTAATTCTTCCGGAGAGACCTGATGTCATGATCCGGAGTTCTCATTTTCATCCTTTCAATGTGTCAAATCACGTTCTCATTCCGATGTGTCAAATTCTCTGCTGGTTGATTCCTGTGGCTCTTAGTAGAGGGAATTGTCCTCGTAATCAGACTGGAGGTCACACATGAAAAAGAAAACCGTAAAGGAAAGCGTCATCGTCAGAAGCATCATGGAGTATCTGCACAGAGTACCGCGCTGCTTCTGCTGGAAGGAGCATGGCGGCATGTACGGCACGGCAGGTATTCCCGACATCATCTGCTGCGTAAGCGGCGACTTCTTCGCGTTTGAAGTAAAAACCGAGACCGGAAAGACCACGAAGCTGCAGGAAGCAACGATCCGGAAGATCAGTGATGCCGGCGGTATCGCGGTGGTTGTCCGTTCCGTCGAAGATGTTCAGAAAACACTGGAGGCATTTGGCTATGGCGAAAACTAACCGGACGAAGGCACAGGGCGGCGATCCTTATGAGAATCTGGCGAACGCGATCGTTCTCCAGGCAGTGTCGGATTACCGCATGGCGAAGAAGAGCAGGAACAAAAGAGTTGAGGCCGAGGTACTGCGGTTCTTCCGTTCGCAGTGGTTTGGCGTTCTGACAGAGATTGATCCGGAATATCTGATCCGGAGACTGGACGAAGAGGACTGACAATGGACAGAAGCAAAATGACGGCGAAGCAGTATCTTTCACAGGCGTACCGCCTCGATGAGCGGATCAACAGCAAACTGGAACAGCTCGGACAGCTGAAGACGATGGCGACAAACATCACATCGAACCTTTCCGAGGTCTGCGTGCAGAAGACGCACAACAATCACCAGATGGAAGATACCATTGTGAAGATCATCGAGCAGGAACAGGAGATCGACGACGAGATCGATGCACTGGTTGACCTGAAAGCGGAGATTCGGCACATGGTCGACAAGGTTCCAGGTATCGACCACAGGCTGCTACTGGAGAAGCGGTATCTCGTATTTGAGGACTGGAGCCAGATCGCAATGGATCTGAACTGGAGTGTTCAGCATACGTTCCGGCTTCACAATGAAGCACTCAGGGAATTCGACAGGATTTTAAAAGCTGAGAGTAAATGAGAGAGAATGAGAGTCCGCTCTTATGATATTGTTATGATGACGAAATTGAAAATGATGATGAAGCCTCTGAGGGACAGTCCTTCAGGGGCTTTTGTTATGGAGGGAAAACTGATGGCATACAAACCGAACCATCCGTGTGCCCACCAGGGATGTCCGCGGCTCGTGCCTGCCGGGCAGAAGTACTGTGAGGAGCATCAGAAGATGCATCCGGAAGACAGCCGCTCCGCTTCGACGCGTGGCTATGGAAGGAAATGGCAGAAGGCTTCGAAAGCCTTCCTTGTTTCGCATCCTCTTTGCGAGGAGTGCTTAAGGCACGGGAGATATACAAAGGCAACGGTCGTCGATCATATCGTTCCACACCGCGGCGATTCGAAAATGTTCTGGGACAGGAATAACTGGAGAGCTCTGTGCAAACGGTGCCACGATCAGAAGACAGGAAGAGAGGATTCGAATCCTTATTATACATATTGAGGTGACGGAATCCGCCGGATGGGCGGGGTGGGTCTGAATCCCTGTGAGCCCCGGCCCGGAGACCGCCGCCCCCTCTCGCGTGCAAAACCGCGAAATTATAGGGAGGGGGGTCTGAGGGACAGCCATACATAAGAAAAATGTGAAATAAGCCGCAGAAATGCCTGAAACTCGGGCACTCTGCGGTATTTTTATGCGCCGGTTCAGGCTGGAACTGCTGTCAGAATGACGCGGGTTCCGGCGGATTATCCGGCAGGAGGGGCGGATTTTCGAGGACAGAAAATGCAGGAAAACACTGAATTTGCGCGGAATGTCGCGAAACGGTTCTGTCCGTGGTGCGGCACTCCGGTCGGTTACAAGGGCAGGGGAAGGCCGCAGACCTTCTGCTCAGTGAGATGCCGGTGGGCATTTGACAAGTACAGGCAGCGACACAAGGAGATGTTTGATGAAGACAGCAGAATTGAAAGTGCTTCCGGTCAGTGTTCTGAAACCGGCGGCATACAATCCCCGGAAGAAACTGAAGCCGGGCGACAAGGAATATGAAAAGATCAAGAAGTCCATCCAGGAATTCGGCTTTGCGGATCCGCTGGTGGTGAATGCCGACATGACGATCATCGGCGGACACCAGAGATTATCCGTAGCGATGGAGCTCGGGTATACCGAAGTGCCCTGTGCCGTGGTCGATGTGGACAAGGCCAGGGAGAAAGCCCTGAATGTCGCGCTGAATAAGATCACGGGCGCGTGGGACGAGCAGATGCTCGCGGAGCTCCTGAAGGATATCGAGGCGAGCGGACTTGATGCGATGGTGACCGGATTCGAGCCGCCGGAGATGGAGCAGCTGTTCAATAAGGTCGGCACGAAGGAAGTCGCGGAGGATGACTTCGATGTGGAAGCCGAACTGAAGAAGCCTACATTCTCCAAGGCCGGAGATTTCTGGCACCTGGGAAGACATATAGTCATTTGCGGTGATTCTACTCAGGCTGAAACATATGCGGTTCTGATGGACGGTGTGAAGGCAAATCTGGTACTGACGGATCCCCCGTACAATGTGAATGTTGAAGAAACCGCGGGGAAAATCCAGAACGATAACATGCCGGATGAGGATTTCTATAAGTTCCTGCTCGCTGCATTCGGCTGTATGAATGAAAACCTTGCTGATGACGGATCTATTTATGTGTTCCACGCTGATACGCAGGGGTTGAACTTCCGGCGGGCGTTCCAGGACGCCGGGTTCTATCTTTCCGGGTGCTGCATTTGGAAGAAGAACACATTGGTGCTCGGACGCAGCCCGTACCAGTGGCAGCATGAGCCCTGCCTTTTCGGATGGAAGCAGAAGGGCAAGCACGAATGGTATTCCGACCGCAAGCAGACAACGATCTGGGAGTATGATCGCCCTAAGGCATCGAAAGATCATCCGACTACAAAACCGGTGCAGCTGATGGCTTATCCGATCCGGAATTCTTCTATGACGAACGGCATCGTGCTCGATCCGTTCCTCGGAAGCGGCTCAACCATGATTGCCTGTGAAGAGACAGAGCGGGTCTGCCGAGGGATTGAGCTTGATCCGAAATTCGTGGATGTGGAAGTTGAGAGATGGCGCAGTTACATGACTGATGCCGGGAAGGATCCTGATGTGTATCTCATCCGCGACGGCCAGAAGCTGACTTATGAAGAAGCAGTGGCGGATATGCCGAAGCTGTAATATAAACAGTTTTCCGCATGAATCTTTGTGATATTTACGCCTCCGAAAGTTGTTGCTATTACTGCCCGGCAGAGCAATATATGTCACTACCGAAAGCCACAGGGGCTTCGGACAACACAAACGGAGGTACACACATGAAGATCAATTACAACGCAACGGGCGCGAGACGCAAGGAACTGGCACAGGCCATCGGCGCGGCACTGGAACTGAAACCGAAGTACATGGGAATGCCGAGCGCGGCTTACCAGATCGGGAGCTTCACCCTCAGCAAGGACGGCGTTCTCGATTACTTCGAAAGCACCGACATCGAGGACGTCAGGAAGGTACTGGACGCGATCACGGCAGCGGGATTCGAGCCGGCAGAGCAGGAAGAGGAAGAGGCAGAGGCTGCGGAAGAATCCGCAGAACCGGAAGAAAGCCCTGCAGCGGCGGACATGGAGGCGGTTAGCCGGCCGGAGGAGGCACCCGCCGAAGCAGACTTGGACGAGACCCCTGGTGATTCTGAGACCGAAGAAGATTCCGATGAAGCTGAACTGGATGAGACTGATGAAGAAGCAGCCGGTCTTACGATCGAGATGTCGCTGGATAAGGTGGCGGTCGGAACGCTCACGAACATCCTCTCCGCGAAGGGCAGCCTGATCAAGAAGGCACTCGGGGTTGACGACCTGCGAATTGAGGTTAAAAACGACAAAGTGGCATTCCCCTGGTTTAAGGAACTGCCGGATCCGGAAGAAACGAAAGCCTACACAATGTTCATTTCCCTGCTCTGCAAACTCTCGAAGGAACTGAAGCGGGCAAGCGCGAATGAGACGCCGGTTTCGAATGAGAAATATGCATTCAGGTGCTTCCTTCTCCGGCTTGGATTCATCGGAGCGAATTACAAAGCAGAGCGGAAGATCCTTCTTCAGAATCTTTCTGGAAACTCTTCCTGGAAGAACGGCGCACCAGAAAAGACTGCTCCGGCAGAAGATGCGGCTGAGGCCGCTGCGGAAACGGTGGTGGCTGTCAATGAGTGAAGAGAGATGGATTTCGACACTGAAGACAGTGCTCATCATTCTTGCGGTCATCGTGGTGGTGCTGGTCATCACTCACACCGATGAGATCGGCACATGGATTGCAAGGAACCTGATGAGCAAGACACATTCGAATCTGCAGCAGATTCTGGAGTAGGAGGCACAGCATGAATTTTCCTTCAAGAGAACAGGTCGAGAGAATCAGAAAAGAATATCCGGCGGGCTGTAAAGTCCGTCTGGTACATATGGATGACCCGCAGAGTCCTCCGGTCGGAACGATCGGCGAGGTTCAGGCAGTTGATGATACCGGAAGTCTGATCATGCGCTGGAGCAACGGTTCCGGACTGAACGTGGTGTTCGACGGCGGCGATATCGTCGAGAAAGTCGAGGGCTGATATGGATGAGAAGATTCGTGATGAGATCTTCGACATAAGGTCGACCGGTCTGGCGAACATGATGGATTTACCGTATGTTCAGCGTCTGGCTTTCGACAGAAATTATTTTGACTTCGTGATGTTCATTGAGGAGCATAGAAAAGAATACGTTTACTTCATCCTTTACGGCGACGGCGATGAGGACGTGTAATATACACAATTCCGGCGGCTGATCTTTGTCACATATATTCCGAGAAATGACTGGATAATATCCGGCCGCAGAGTGATTAATGTGACAACGAAAACAACAGCACAAGGGCAGCCGCCCGGAAAGGAAAACACCATGACAAACACATTTTTTGAAGAGATGAAGGAAGCCGGATACGCATACCAGAAAGCAAAGGACAAGCGCCTCGAAACCAGAACAGAGCTGATCAAGGCTGACAAATGGGACGAAGTCAGAGCCTTCGATGAGAAGGAAAAGGCGGAGCATCCCTTTCCCTTCACGAAGGGAGCCATGAAAGCCCTTCAGGCCTACCGCAACACCACACAGCGCGGATGCGACAGCTTTGAAGTAGACGATCTGCCCTAGCCGGATGATACAAAGGATTTTGTGGAAACCCTCCGCAAAGCCGGAATCACAAGCATCGTGGTGACCGATGAATCGACCGGTCTCATGGACGGGATTTACGATCTGACAGCCTGCGGATGCAGGATGGGCGCACTGAAGACGGTCACCAGAGCAGATGATTTCCGATTCGGCAGCAGGGAGCCGGAAACAAAGCGCGGCATCGAGTTTGGGATCGGCTGAGAGGAGGACAGACTTATGTGGGAACAGGGATCGCTTCTGATCGAGGGCACGGTCGTAAAGTACTGGGTAAAGCATTATGATGAGCCTTCCGAAGCCTACGGATTAGAAGGCGGTCACATATCGAAAATGGAGATTCGGATCGACGGCAGGGTCACACTGAATTATGACCGCGCCTGGGATATCGAGCCGGAGGACGAGATCAGTCAGATGGCATACATGGTGTTAATGAAGAAGTACAACTGAGAAAAGCAACAACAATGAATATGAATATTCCGAGAGGGCCGGTTATCCGGTCTTTCTCTCATACTGATATTTTCGGATCGCGGCGATTATGCTGGCGGTCTTTTATTTTTCAGAATTTTACAGAAGGGAGGGAGCCGGATGGCGACCAGAGGAAGAAAGCCCACGCCGACCGCGATCAAAGAGCTGGAAGGCAATCCGGGCAAGAGACCGCTGAATCAGAACGAGCCGAAGCCTAAGAAGATGGCTCCGTCCTGTCCGAAGTGGCTCGATAAGGAAGCAAAGAAGGAATGGCGCAGACTTGCGGCGAAGATGGAACAGATGGGCGTGCTGTCCGAAGTCGATATGGCAGCCTTTGCAGGCTATTGCCAGTGCTACGCCAGATGGAAGGAAAACGAGGAGTTCATCTCGAAAAACGGTTCTCTTGTGAGAACGCCTTCGGGATACTGGCAGCAGGTGCCGCAGGTATCTATCGCGCAGCAGTACATGAAGCAGATGGAGAGGTTCGCGGAACAGTTCGGCCTGACACCGGCATCCAGATCCAGACTGATCGCGGACGATGGAAACGGCGGTGTGAAAGACGAGATGGATGCGCTCCTGGGAGATGGTGATGAATGAGGACGAGACCGGATGATTATCCGAAACTGAAAGATTATAAGCCGAGCCGGTTTATGCTGCCGGATTCGCATTATGACAAAAAGAAGGCTGACCGGGCCGTTAAATTCATTGAAATGCTTCCACACACAAAAGGTGAATGGGAAGGGAAGCCGTTCTGGCTCCTTCCCTGGCAGGAGCAGATCATCCGCGACCTGTTCGGGATCGTGAAAGCAGATGGTTTCCGGCAGTTCCGGACGGCATATATCGAGATCCCGAAGAAACAGGGAAAGTCGGAGCTTGCCGCGGCGATTGCGTTGTATCTTCTGTATGCGGATCATGAGCCTTCCGCAGAAGTATTCTCAGCGGCGGCAGACCGGCAGCAGGCTTCCATCGTATTCGATGTGGCAAAGCGCATGGTTGAGATGACGCCTGGGCTGCAGAAACGCTCGAAGGTGATGTCCGCAACAAAGCGGATCGTGAATTACTCGAATGCCGGGTATTACCAGGTTGTCTCCGCAGATGTCGGCGGCAAGCATGGGTATTCAATCAGCGGACTGGTATTCGATGAAATACATAACCAGCCGAACCGCAAGCTGTGGGATGTTCTGACGAAGGGATCCGGAGATGCGAGGCGGCAGGCTCTTCATGTGGCGATCACAACAGCGGGAACCGATCGTAACAGCATTTGTTTTGAGCTTCACACGAAGGCACTGGATATTTTGTCAGACCGAAAGAATGATCCGACATTTTATCCGGTCGTGTACAGCCTGCCGATGGACGCTGACTGGAAGGATGAGAAGAACTGGTACAAAGTGAACCCGTCTCTCGGATATACAGTTCCGATTGAGAGGATGCGGGAAGCGTATCTGCAGTCGCAGGACAATCCCGCGGAGGAGAATGTCTTCCGGACGCTCCGGCTCTGCCAGTGGGTCGGTTCCACTGTGCAGTGGATTCCGGACCACATATACGATCTCGGAAACCAGCCGATTGATAAACATGCCCTGCAGAGACGTGACTGTTACGCCGGGCTTGACCTTTCGAGTTCCGGAGACATCACGGCACTGGTGCTGATGTTTCCGCCGAGGACGGATGATGAGAAATATATCATGCTGCCGTTCTTCTGGGTGCCTGAAGAGACGATCCCGAAGCGGGTGCAGCAGACATCCGTTCCGTATGACAACTGGGTGGCGCAGGGATATGTCCAGGCGACGCCGGGTAATGTAATCGACTATGCCTATATCCAGAATACGATCGGCGAGCTGAGTTACAAATATCACATCTGGGAGATTGCCTTTGACCGCTGGGGGTCAAACATGCTCGTGGAGCGGCTTACTGAAATGGGTCTGACCGTCGTTCCATTCGGGCAGGGCTACAAAGATATGTCTCCAGCGAGCAGAGCGTTTTACGAGGAATTGATGAAGGGAAATATCATTCACGGTGGCAATCCAGTTATGAAATGGATGTGTGGAAATGTTGTGATCGAACAGGACCCGGCGGGAAATATCAAACCGACGAAGGCAAAGTCGAAGGACAAGATTGACGGAGTTGTCGCGGCGATCATGGCACTCGACCGCTGCATTCGGCATGAGAATGAGGAGAGCGTATACGATAGTCGTGGGCTCTTATGGATATAGACTTACAGTCAATATTCATTCGGCTTGAGAGTGAAGTGAAGGAGCACAAATATGTTGTTCATTATGATCCTGGCCATTGCCGCGCTTATTGCGGTGGTGGCTGTTTCTATATTCGGAATGCTGCTGATCAAAGCGGCGATTGAAGATATCTTGGAGGAATTCAGATGAAGTGGCCATTCAGGAGGAAAACAAGGGCGGATCCGAAGGACGCGCTGGCGGGTGATTCATACCGCTTCTACACAGGATATTCGAGTTCCGGCCAGGCGGTGACGGAAAGGTCCGCTATGCAGATCACAGCGGTCTACGCCTGCGTGAGGGTGCTGTCGGAAGGGATTGCGTCCCTGCCGCTCCATCTTTACCAGGACAAGGGAGACGGAAGCAAGGAGAAAGCACGGGATCATCCATTATATTTTCTGCTCCATGACGAGCCGAATCCGGAAATGACATCGTTCGTATTCCGGGAGACGATGATGACGCACCTGCTCCTTTTCGGAAACTTCTTCTGCCAGATTCTGCGGAACGGACGCGGAGAAGTGATCGCGCTTTACCCGCTGATGCCGAACCGCATGAAGGTCGACCGTGATGAGAACGGACGGCTTTATTACGAATACATGCATCAGAATGATGAAGCCGGAACGATGAAGAACGAAACGGTGAGGCTGACGCCTTATGATGTGATGCATATACCGGGGCTCGGGTTTGACGGCCTGATCGGATACAGCCCTATCGCGATTGCAAAAAACGCTCTCGGAACATCGATGGCCACGGATGAATACGCCAGCAAGTTTTTCGCAAATGGTGCTGCACCCTCCGGTGTTTTGGAGTATCCGGGTGTCGTAAAAGATCCTGAGAAATTGCGTGAAAGCTGGAACAGCACGTTCGGCGGCAGCAGGAATTCCGGCAAGGTCGCAGTGTTGGAGGAAGGCCTTAAATACACGCCAATATCCATCAATCCGCAGGACAGCCAGTTTCTGGAGACCCGTAAGTTTCAGGTTGATGAGATCGCCCGCATTTTCCGGGTGCCTCCGCATATGATCGGAGACCTGGAACACGCTACTTTCAGCAATATTGAGGAACAGAGTCTCGAGTTCGTGATGTATGTGCTGCAGCCGTGGCTCGTTCGGATTGAATCCGGCATGAACCGATCGCTCCTCACGCAGGAAGAAAAGAAGGAATACTTCTTCAATTTTCGGGTGGATGGTCTCATGCGTGGCAATTACCAGAGCCGGATGCAGGGATATGCAACCGGCATTAACAACGGATTCATGTCGCCGAATGACATCAGAAAACTGGAAAACATGGATCTGATACCGGATGAGGACGGCGGCAATGTCTACATGGTTAACGGAACCATGATGAAGCTCTCTCAGATTGGAGCAAGCTATGGAATAGGGGTAGGCCAATCCGAGGAAGAAAAGCCGCCCGATAAAGAATCTGCGGATAATCAGGAGCGTGGAAGGAGGAGAAAATGAACAAGTTCTGGAAATGGGTGCGGAATAAAGCACCGGATCCGGATAATCCGGATATGACAATTGAAGAGCGGACGCTGTTCCTGGACGGGACGATAGCGAGTGAAAGCTGGTTTGACGATGATGTCACACCGGCTCTTTTTAAGTCCGAACTGAACAGCGGCAAGGGCGACATCACGGTCTGGATCAACTCTCCGGGCGGGGATTGCTTCGCGGCGGCGCAGATCTACAACATGCTCCGTGATTATACCGGAAAGGTCACGATCAAGATTGACGGAATTGCGGCAAGCGCAGCGTCCGTCATCGCGATGGCCGGGGACACGGTTCTGGTATCTCCGCTGTCGATGATCATGATCCATAATCCCGCCACAATTGCAATGGGCGACCATAACGAAATGCAGAAGGCGATTGAGATGCTGGATTCCGTGAAGGATTCAATCATCAATGCCTATGCGTTGAAAACCGGTCTGTCCCATAACAAGCTGGCGGAGCTTATGGAGAACGAGACTTGGATGGACGCAAGGGAAGCTGTGAAGCTCGGATTTGCGGATGATGTTATCTACCGCAGTGCACTTCAGGAGGAGAAGCCCGATGAAGAAGAGGAAACACCGGACGGGCCTGACGAGGAGAAGGACGAGAAGGAAACCCGGAAAGGAAAGGCCGAGAAACCTTCAGGGATGCTTTTCTCGAGACGGCTTGTCGAACAGGCAGCCATCAATAAGGTTGCCGATCACTACAGAACAAGCGGCGATCCGGAGTCGAAGATGCCGGACACAGTAATTGTGCACCAGGTTGGTGCAGAAGCTGAAACGGGATACCGGGTCGACGACTGCATGAAGCGGCTCGACCTTATTAAAACATTCATGTGAAAGAGAGGATTAGATTATGACTATCAAAGAACTGATTGAGAAGAGAGCGACAGCGTGGGAAGCGGCCAAGGCGTTTTTGGAATCCCATCGTGGCGAGAACGGCGTGCTTTCCGCAGAGGACAGCGAGATTTACGACCGCATGGAGAAGAATGTGACCGACCTCTCGAAGGAGATTGAGCGCAAGAACAGGGAGATGGCGATTGACGACATGCTCTCTAAGCCGACCGGGATTCCGCTGACAGCAAGACCGGGTGCAGGGCATGATGCTGACGATACCAAGACAGGCAGAGCGTCCGACCAGTACCGCAGGGACATGATCACAGCAATGCGTACAGGATTCAGAAAGATTTCGAACGTGCTTGAGGAAGGCACGGACGCGAACGGCGGATATCTGATTCCGGCGGAGTGGGACAGTCGTCTGATCGATGTACTGATCGAAGAGAATATCTTCCGTGCGCTGGCTACGACGATTACAACTTCCGGGGAGCACAAGATCAATATCGCAGGCACGAAGCCGGCCGCTGCGTGGATCGAGGAAGGCGGTGCACTGACCTTCGGAGACGCGACCTTCGACCAGATTGTGCTTGATGCGCACAAGCTGCATGTTGCCGTAAAGGTGACGGAGGAGCTTCTGTACGATAATGCCTTCAATCTGGAGAACTACATCATCACACAGTTTGGAAAAGCACTCGGCAATGCCGAGGAAGACGCATTCCTCAATGGTGACGGAACCGGTAAGCCGCTCGGCATTTTCTCGGAAACCGGCGGCGGCCAGACGGCAGTTACCCTTTCCGGCGTGAAGCTCGGGACGGATGACATCCTGACCCTGATCTACGCGCTGAAGAGACCATACCGTAAGAACGCATCCTTCATCGTGAATGACCAGACACTTGCGGCGATCCGTAAGCTGAAGGATTCAAACGGCGCATACATCTGGCAGCCGAGCTATCAGGCCGGAGAACCGGACAGGATCTGCGGCTATACCGTTCATACTTCTGCTTACGCTCCGGCACTGGAAGCGTCTAAGCCGGTCATGGCATTTGGCGATTTCAGCTACTACAACATCGGCGATCGTGGCACCCGTTCTGTGCAGATCCTGCGTGAGCTTTTCGCGGGCAACGGCATGATCGGATATGTCGCAAAGGAGCGTGTTGACGGCAAGCTGGTGCTGCCGGAGGCGGTTCAGATCATGAAGGCGGGAGCATCCGCCTGAGAGGAGTGATTTTTAATGCTGACACTGGATGAGGTGAAGAAATATCTGAGGGTCGATTCTTCTGACGAAGATGCTCTGATCACAAGTCTGATCTCCATGGCTGACTCCCTCGTCCGAGATGTCAGCCGGATGGAATCAGACTCTGAAGTATCAGAGGCTTCAAAACCGGTCATGATGGCGGCGGAGCTTTATACGGTCGCGTATCTGTATGAGCACAGGGAAGAGGCAGATCATCATGATCTTATGCTGACTCTCCGTGCTCTTTTATTCGGCATCCGGGAGGTGACGTTCTGATGGATATCGCGGGGCTGAATGTGAGAATCACAATCCAGAAAAATGAAACGCAGGTTGACAGGTATGGGAACCATACAAGTACCTGGACGGATTATTTCTCCTGCTGGGCGACCTGCTCCAATCAGACTGGTAAGGAAGATGACGAGGCTGGACAGACGCTTGAAGATGACAAGATGGATTTCACCATCCGGTATTCTTCCGAGACGGCGGCTGTTGTTTCCACAAAGTACAGAATTCTTCTGAACGACCGGATTTACGATATAGATCACGTTGATGATATGGGATTCAAACGGCACAGCCTGAAATTCCACGCGACTCTGGCAAGAAAATGATGGAGTCAGAAAAGGAGACCCATGAGAGATGTGAGAATCAGGCCTGAACAGCTGGCCGACACAATCAAAAAAGAGCTGGATGATCTTGCCGAGGATACGACCGACACGGTGAAGAAAGCCGTGCAGGCAGCGGCGAATACTGCAGTGAAAGATTTGAAGGCGACCTCTCCGAAACGAACAGGAAAATACGCGAAAAGCTGGACGCAGAAGAAGGTGAAAGACAATTCTTCCGGGAAGGAAATTATCGTTCATGCGCGAAAATATCAGCTGACGCATCTTCTGGAAAATGGTCACGCGAAACGTGGAGGCGGCAGGGTTGCCGCCAGAGTGCATATCAAGCCGGTTGAGGAGAAGGTTTCGGAGCAGTTAGAAAATGATATCAAACGAAAGATCAGCAACGGAAGCGGATAAGGAGGTCTGAATGGAGAAGATCATCGAAATATTAAACCAGTTCGGGATCCCTTTTGCCTACGATCATTTTTCCGAGGGAGAAGCGCCTGACCCGCCTTTTATCTGCTACATGATCCCGTCTACGGATAATTTCGCTGCTGACGGCACAGTGTATCTGGATATCGATGTGGTAAACATTGAGCTTTACACGGATAAGAAGGATCCGGAACTTGAGAAGAAGCTGCAGGGGCTTCTAACGGAATCTGGTTTCGTCTATGAGAAGAATGAAGCGTGGATCGAATCTGAGAAGCTGTACGAAGTGGTTTATGAATTTGAAATGGAGGCTTAAGAATGGCAGGTAAAAGAAATAAGGTCAAGTACAACCTCAAAAATGTACACTACGCCATCGCTACGATTGCGGAGGACGGTACAGCAACATATGAAACGCCGGTCGCATGGCCCGGTGCCGTGAATCTTTCCCTTGAAGCGCAGGGAGACCAGACGGTCTTCTGGGCGGACGGTATCCAGTATTATGTAACATCGGCAAACAGCGGTTACAACGGTGACTTTGAAAGCGCAATGGTACCGGAGGATTTCCGCGAAAAGGTTCTCGGCGAGATCAAGGACGGTAATGGCGTATTGGTAGAAAACGCCGATGCCCAACCGGTTCATTTCGCGCTTTTGTTTGAGTTTAGCGGGGATGTGAACCAGATCCGTCATGTCATGTATAACTGCACGGCTACCCGTCCTTCTGTGGAATCTCAGACGAAGGAGGATTCCATCGAAGTGAAGACGGAAACGCTGACGATCAACGCGACATCCATTAAGGATGCGACACTCGGAAAGAACATCGTGAAGGCGCGTTCCTGCTCCGATACGAAAGACGCTGCCTATACGGGATGGTATGAGAAGGTTTATGTACCGGTCGCGAAGGACGCTTCTTCCGGGGCAAAAGCAGGCGCATCAACAACCTAGAGCGAGGAGGGATAAACGGTGTATAAGACAATCGAACTGGAAACCCAGGAGGGGAAGAAAACATTTCCCTTCCTGGCAACAGGCACAACGGCATACAGGTACAAGCAGTGCTTCCATCAGGATCTGATGATCGCGTTAAATAACATGGAAGATACCACTGATGATCAGGCGGATATGACGGTCGGAGACAAGCTGGCATATATCATGAACGCGCAGGCCGAGAAGAAGGATATGAACAAGCTGAATGCCGATTCGTTTCTTGAGTGGGCCGATCAGTTTGACGGCGCGGAGCTTTTCCTACATATGAGGGATTTCGTATCGATGTATCTTGGCTCCCGGCAGACAACTTCAACGCAAAAAAAAGATCGCTCCCGACCGACCGGGAAATAAATACTGCCGTCTACATGCTCCGCGCGAAGCAAATGGGTCTGTCCATCGCAGAGCTCGATCAGATGGAAGAAGGAGCCGTGATGGATATGATCATTGAATCCGGCAATGATGCCTGTGCGGAAGAATACTGCACTGTCGCGGATCAGAAAGCGATGGATGCCTTCTGAGCTACGTTATACCCACTCTTTTTTGCTGACAGGCTTAAGGTAGTTCTTTCTCAGATCACGCATGCTGCCAAAAAATGCCTTCTCAGATTTTGAGAACATGTTGTTATCCATTTTCAGCTGGATAAGTTTCAGCGAGCACAACAGATCAGCGACCTGAAAGAGCTTGTAGTCTGTTGGCATAACTTTGCGGAATATCGGATTCGGAAGAAGCGCATTGAAAACGGAGGACAGAATCTTACTGACCTCTACCTGACCGTTATCATAGTATATTTTGACATCGTCGAAGGACAGGAACTCTTCATAATGATCACGGATGAAGCCGGAAATCAGCTTTGACAGTCTGCCCGTCTCCATGACGACATCTTCCATGTGCTTCTTTTCAATATAGAAACATTTGTATCGGATGTTGACCTGACGGAAGAAAGCGACCATTTTGTTGAAAATGCGGCGTCGCTCTTCTATCGACATGTTTACATAGATTTCTTCCTTGCGAATAATCGGGCCAGTATGAATGCAAAGATCGTCAAAATCAAGGTAAGAAAGTTCCCTGTTGAGTTTCTCGACAGCTGGCTTGATGTCTTCATCCTGATCATGGAAAACCATCGTGATGATATAAAAAGGCGAATGGTAATCATATTCACCGAAATCACCGGATTCATCAATAAAAACGCTGAGTTCCTTCAAAAGTCCTCTCCTTCTGTGATATGAGTAAAAAAATGGCGGGGAACTTCCCCGCCGCAGATGGACCTGGGTCTTTCGACCAGCCCAGATGAAATCAGTGATTCGTACTGTCAGTATAAAGGAAAAACCGGAAAAATACAATACCTTTTCGTGAAATCACAATTTGTGATTTCACATAAATAATATCATATCGAGGCATATACATCCATCGGAATTTGAAAGAGGTGAGCAAATGGCATCCGGACGGATCAAAGGAATTACAATCGAAATAGACGGCGATACCACAAAGCTCACCACGGCTTTGAAGCAGGTCGACAAGCAGATCAGGGACACGCAGTCTTCTCTCCGGGATGTGAATAAGCTTCTGAAGATGGATCCGGGCAATGCCGACCTTCTGGCGCAGAAGCAGAAGTATCTCACAGACGCGATTGACGCGACCAAGAAGAAGCTGAAAGAAGAAAAGACCGCTCTGGAACAGCTGAAAAATGGCCCGCAGACGGATGATACCGTACGGCAGCAGGAAGCTCTGACCCGTGAGATTGCTGACACGGAACAGCAGTTGAAAAGCCTGACAGTAGAATATAAGAACTTCGGTTCTGTCGCCGGACAGCAGCTGCAGACCGCAGGTCAGAAGATGCAGGATGTCGGGGACAAGATATCCGGCGTCGGCACGAAGATGCTTCCGGTCACGGGTGTTGTCGCGGCAGCTGGCGTTGCGGCGGTGAAGACTGCCGCGGACTTCGATTCCGGCATGAGCCAGGTGTCGGCAGTTTCCGGCGCGACCGGATCAGACCTTGAAGCCCTGCGGGATAAAGCCCGCGAGATGGGCGAGAAGACGAAGTTCTCCGCGTCCGAGGCAGCAGAAGCCATGAATTATATGGCAATGGCCGGGTGGAAGACCGAAGACATGCTCGGCGGCATCGAAGGCGTCATGAATCTGGCGGCCGCGTCCGGCGAGGATCTGGCTACTACTTCGGATATCGTGACAGACGCGCTGACGGCATTTGGCTTGTCCGCTCAGGATTCCGGGCACTTCGCGGATATCCTGGCGGCGGCCTCAAGTAGCGCCAATACGAATGTCTCCATGATGGGCGAGACGTTCAAGTATGCCGCGCCTGTCGCCGGAGCGCTTGGTTTTTCTGCGGAGGATACGGCGGAAGCCATTGGCTTGATGGCAAACGCCGGGATCAAATCTTCTCAGGCAGGTACTTCTCTCCGGACAATCATGACAAACCTGACCGGTCCGATCACACTTGTCGGTGAGAAGCTCGGAGAAGTCACGGTTGAGACGACTAATTCGGATGGCTCCATGAGAAGCCTCCGTGAAATTTTGGCTGATTTGCGCGGCCACTGGGGACAGCTTTCCGAATCAGAGCAGACGGCGACTGCGGAGTCTATTGCAGGCAAGAACGCGATGTCCGGATTCCTGGCACTGATGAATGCCGGGGAGAGCGATATCAGCAAGCTCGAAGGAGCGATTGATACCTGTTCGGATTCGATGGACGGGTACAACGGCACGGCTGAGAAGATGGCGGCTGTCATGCAGGATAACCTGGAAGGACAGCTGACGATCCTCAAATCACAGCTGGAAGAGCTGGCTATCTCTGTAGGAGAAATACTGATGCCGGCGATCCGGGACATTGTGATGCATATCCAGGGTTTCGTGGACAAACTGAATGCCCTGCCGGAACCAGTAAAGCAGACAATCGTGACGATTGCTCTGGTCGCGGCGGCTGTCGGACCCGTGTTGATCGTCATCGGGAAAGTAATATCTTCTGTCGGCGGCATTATCAGTGTGGTCGGAAAATTTGTGGGTTTTATGTCAGCGACTGCCATTCCGGCGATCGCTTCTGTCGCTCCGGTCATCCTTCCGATCCTGCCGATCATCGCGGCTGTCGTAGCTGCGGTTATCGCTGTGATAGCCATTGTAAAGAACTGGGGAGCAATCTCCGAATGGTTCAAAGGCGTGTGGGAGACGGTATGTAAGGGCGTTGAGGATATTGGAAAAGGACTCGGGGACTTCTTCTCCGGTCTGTGGGACGGAATCAAATCTGTGACGGAAACCGTCTGGAATGGGATCAAAGGCTTCTTTGAAGGCCTGTGGAATGGAATAAAAGGAACTGCGGAGACAGTTTTTGGCGGCATCAAGAGTTTTCTCGGCGACACCTGGGACGGGATCAAATCCGCGGCCGGAACCGCGTGGGAAGGAATCAAAGGCGGTCTGTCTACTGCCTGGGAGAATATAAAGACTACTGCCGGAACGACCTTCGAGACGATCAAATCGAATATCGGCACAGTATGGGAAAATGTGAAATCCAACACTTCCACAGCGTGGGAGAACATCAAAGGCACGATCAACGAGAAGGGCGGCGGCATCAAAGGCGTCATCGGAACGGCTCTGGAGGGATACAAATCTCTGTGGAGTGCCGGATTCAGCGCAATCAATACGCTGACTGGCGGCAAGCTCGGTGACGCGCTCTCCACGGCAAAAACGAAGATGGAAGGCATCAAGTCTGCCATCTCCGGGGCTATGGAGAACGCGAAGTCTGTCGTGAGCGGCGCTCTCGATAAGATCAAAGGTTTCTTCTCTGGCTGCAAGCTGGAATTCCCGAAGATCAAGCTGCCGCATTTCTCTCTGGAAGGAAAGTTTTCGCTTGACCCGCCGTCTGTACCGAAGATATCCGTCAGCTGGTACCGGAAGGCTATGGATGACGCCTATATACTGAACAGCCCGACGATATTCGGAATGGCCGGCGGACGATACCTCGGCGGCGGTGAAGCCGGATCAGAGGCTGTTGTCGGGACAGATAAGCTGGCGGAGATCGTGAGGACAGCGGTTGCGTCTGTTTCCGGCGGGACGACAGTTATCCCCATATATATCGGGCAGGAACGTATAGATGAGATTGTAGTAAGAGCAGCGAGGTCACAAAACTTCCGGAGCGGAGGAAGGTGATGTAATTATGTTCAACACTTTGCCACATAGAACCGATATAATGTGAGTCAGTATAACTATGTGGGCATTTTTAACTGGACAAGCTTGTCTATTTTTGGAGAACGTGGCTTTTTCTCACTTTATGTCGTGTTTTTCAAGACTTCCTTATCCTAATATGCCCTTGAAAGGAGGGACTCAGATGGATCAGCAAAAGATCGGCCGGTTCCTGAAGGAATTAAGGAAAGAAAAAAATCTGACACAAGAAGAACTTGCTGAAAAGCTGAATGTATCCGGAAGAACCGTATCCAGATGGGAGACAGGAACAAATATGCCGGATATAAGTCTGCTTGTGGAACTTGCGGATTTTTACAATGTCAGCATACCGGAAATTATTGACGGAGAAAGGAAAAGTGAGGAAATGAACCAGGAAACGAGAGAAATCGCTGTGAAAATGGCGGAGTACAGTAAACAGGAGACAGGACTTGAAAAACGGAAGACGGCAGGAATACTGTTAATCATTTTTGGAACGGTTATCATTATTTCTGCGATGGCGGTAATTTCCAGTGACAGCAGTTGGGGAAGTATTTTTTCTGTTATCGGGGGAATAATCCTGACGGCAGGTATTTATTTCAGAATAAAAGATGTTGTCATAAGAAGAAGCCATAGGATTCTGTGTGTTGTAGGATGTATCGCTGCCTTATTCTGCCTGTACGCTGCAACGGATTATGCAACAGTCGCATGGTATCATCAGGTTCCGAGATTCTGTTATTCGAAATCATATGGTGAAAATCAGGTTGAGTGCAAAACTCTCTTTTTTACTGCGGTGTGGAAAAATCCCGGAACGAGTGAAGAAACGGTAGAGATTGTGAAATAACAGAACACGATATAATTGATTTTCGACTTTTGCTTTCAGGGCATCTCTTCGGAGGTGCCTATAATTATGCCCTGATGCGGGAAGGAGGAATACGGCGTGCTGATAGATTATCCTGTGAAATTCGGTGATGAGGAGATCCCCGAGCCGGAAGAATGGTCTGAAGAATCATCCGTCATTGAGAATGTAAACCAGACGGAAGCCGGGACGGATCAGATCTCTGTAACCCGATACGACAAGCTGTCGGTGGCATGCTCATTCCAGTGTTCTCACAGATGGGCATCGAAGTTTAAGGTTTACAGCAAGGCTGACAGTATCTCCGTCCAGATGTATGACATTGAGCTGGGCGGATATAAAACAAGAACGATGCGGATCAGAAGCTTCAAGGCTGATCCGGTCAAGGACTCCCGCAGGACGCCGAACACGAACGGACTGTGGGAGATTTCATTTAATCTGGAGGAATTCTGATGTATGGAGTTTCGGATGCGTATAAGACTGCCATGCACCAGGCAGTACAGAGGTTCCGGCTGATAGGAACGGTAGGAAGTACAGAGTTTACGGATGAGAATATCCTGTCCGGTTCCTTCTCTATTACGAATCAGTGCAGCGGAAATAACGAGATCCAGATCGGTCAGGTATATGTCGGAGAACTGAATGCGACATTTCTGAATCTGTCGCTGACACGATATTCGCTGAAGGGGATGCAGATCACACCGTCATTCGGGCTGAGGCTTGCGGACGGTACCTATGAGGATGTGCCGCTGGGTGTGTTCAATATTTCCGAAGCGTCCTGGACGATGTCGGGTCTTGTGGTGAAGGCATATGACAACATGTCCCTTCTGGATAAGAACTGTAACACCAGCCAGAGCAATGGCACAGCCTATGAGATGGCGCTTCTGGCGACAGAGGCATGCGGACTGCGTCTTGGAACGACGGAGGCGGAGTTTAAGACCTTCGCGAACGGCACGGAGACGCTTTCCCTGTACACTGAAAGCGATATCGAAACGTGGCGGGATTTTATCTCATGGGTGGCACAGACGGTCGGATGCAATGTGATGGCGGGAAGAGACGGGAGCATTATCTTCCGGCCTTACGGGCAGACGGTAGTTGATACGCTGGATGAGGAGCATCGGTTTGAGGGTGCTTCATTTTCAGATTTTGAGACCAGGTATACGGGGCTTTCCTGTGTGAATCTGGCAGACCAGACCACGAAATATTACCACGTGGAGAATGATGACGCGCTGGTCTATAACCTGGGCACGAATCCGCTCATGCAATACGGGGTGGATGAGACGAAAGACGCTCTGCGGACGAATGTCCTGACGGCCCTGCAGCAGATTGACTATGTGCCGTTCAAGGTGACGCTGATCGGAAATCCGGCGTATGACCTG
Source organism: uncultured Lachnospiraceae bacterium (assembly GCA_900313955.1). Classification (GTDB taxonomy): domain Bacteria; phylum Bacillota; class Clostridia; order Lachnospirales; family Lachnospiraceae; genus Chordicoccus. Next base: position 20,986 of record OMTP01000019.1, read on the forward strand.
ATGGATGTGTTCAGCTTCTCCGGAGGGATTGCGGATGCCAATAAACTGTTCTGCATGACGAAGTACACCTTCAAATATAACGGCGGTTATGAGATGGAAGGCGTCGGGGAGAATCCGGCACTCGCATCGGCAAAATCGAAAACAGACAAAAATATCTCCGGGCTTCTGGCGCAGGTGGAGCAGGGAAAGCTCGGGATTACCACTTTTACGAATGCTTCTGCCTATACCATCGCCGAAGATGACGTGAAGGTCATCAGTATCCAGTTTGCAACATCAGAAGCGAATCATATGCTGTTCTTCGCGCAGATCGTTGTGGAAGTAAAAGCGGATGCGGTGAGCAGATCGGCTGATGCAGCAGGGACGATTGTGGTGCCAATACCTGTGGTGTCTTCCGGCAGCTCAACCTCAGAAGACTCTACGGGGGCGGATACAAGCACGGAGACAGGAACTGAGGATTCCGGCTCTGACAGCTCCGGCGCTTCTTCGGAAGGCTCTGATACCGGAACAGATAGTGGAAATACCACTAAAACTACAATAGATGTATCTGTCGAAGTGAATCTTCCGGTCTCGTGGACGGAAGACGGTCAGGCAGTCTGCATCGCGACTTTTGAATTGAATGACACAAAGAAAGAGATTCATCAGCCGGTTGAGACCTGGCATTCCGGGAAGCACACGTTTCTGCTCTATTATCCGATTGAGGATGTGACGCCAAATTACACAAATACGTTCAATGTGTATCTGCGGATGACTGGAGGAACAGGTACGGTCGAGATTGGCAGGATCATCGCTTCGATCAGCGGTCAGGCGATGGCTGCACAGGAAGCGTGGGACGGCAGGCTGGAATTCGGAGAATCTGTCCGGTATTTCAATATTGGCAGAAACAACCTGGAGCCCGTCGGCTACAGTGTGATGATGGAAAAGCGGATGAAAGAACTGGTACAGAGAAGCTATGCAGATACAGTGACAGGCAGAACCGCCATCGGTGCCTTCTGCGAACCGGCAGATATTTAAAGATTGGCACAAACTGATTTGCAGACCGGGCGGCAGAAACCGGAGGAGGATTTTATGAAGTTAAAGGGTGAGATGGTTCTCGAACTTACGGATAAAAATACCGGCGAGGTCGAGACCGTCAAAGAGACAAATATGATCACGAACGCGGTGAACCACCTGCTTGGGATCAATCCGGCGGCGCTGTGGTACAAGACGAGCGGGGAATATGACGCCAGTCTGATGTGGAACGACAACATGCTCCCGATCTGCCCGAACATGATCGGAGGGCTCCTGCTGTTTTCCAAAACCCTGACGGAAGATGCCGACAATATCTATCCGTCATCGGATAACCTCCCGGTGGCGTATGCCAGCAACAATGTAAATTCCACTGCGAATACAGCGCGGGGCAGCATGAACCTGACGGAGTCTAAAGCTTTGGAAAACGGATACAAGTTTGTCTGGGAGTTTACGCCGTCACAGGGGAACGGCACAATCGCGGCTGTGGGGCTTACTTCAAAGCAGGGCGGTGAGAATGCCTGGGGAAGCAAGGTCAATTCCTCGACTCCTTATCTCTACATTCGGAACATTGACATCGGAAATCTTAACGAGAAAAAGCAGATGCAGCTCTTCCATGCTGTGGAAATCGATTTCGAAAACAACCTGCTCTACGCAGTCAGCTATAAGGACAGTGCCGTGACAGTAGAGAAATACAGGATGCCGCTTTTCAATATCGGACTGAACGAGAAACTGGACGACAGTACGCTGACGCTTCTGGATACGCATGCCCTGACCTGCAGTACCTTTACGTTCTGCGGAAGTTACACGCCGTATGGAACCTTTCTCGATGGAAGAGACGGGTACTGGTATGGATTTGCGAATGAAGAGAATGCCTCCGGAAGTGCGACGATGTACTGGATCAGGATCAGCAAGGCAGATTATTCCTTTACAGAAGGCACCTGGACGCTGCCGAACGCGAAACTGCAGATCGTCGGGAGCGGCAAATATGAGAACTATCCGGAGATGGTGCATAAATCCGTCGTCCGGAACGGCTGCCTGTATGCTCTCTCATATGATAATAAAGGCGTTTACAAAATCAATCTGGCGAATCCGGCGGATGTGACTTTGCTGAAGCTTGGCTTTACGTCCGCAAATAAACCTCTGGGAAGTTCCGGGAGCAGCGAAGTGTATCTTACGATGGTAAATGACCTGATCATCGGCTGGGACTTCATGATTGATGTGAATGACAACGTGATCAGGACGGCGGGGACACAGCGGTTTGATCAGAATATCGGGTCACAGATCTTCCAGTACAGGGAGTACCTGACCTGCTTCTGCTCAAGCTACGGGACGGAGAGCCACAAGTGGTTTATCCTGACGCCTTATCTGGCGAGTATCAATAACCTGAGTTCGGCCGTCGTGAAGAACGCCGACAAGACGATGAAGATCACGTACACCCTTACGGAGGATACCTCGGGCAGTACCTCGTAAGGGCGTGATTGTCTGGGAATGTCCGGAGAATACCGGAAAGAGAAATCAGACGGGAACGGTGTCAGAATAGCGGCTGGCTGATTCAGCGACCATTACGTTTTTTCTCCGTTCTGCGCCAGATCGCTTCTGCATGGATTTGAGTTCTTTCTGCTTCCGGCGGATGGAGAGCTCGAGTTCCGCTTTTTTGGCTTCGGCTTGTTCCTCGAGAGACAGTGGCCGGATTCGGATACCGGATTCATCGTATTCCATCATGACGGTGTCTCCGATGGAAAAGCCGAGGGATTCGAGCCAGTTCCCGGTCATCTGGATCATAGGCATACTGGTGTATCCGCGGGCGGTTGCCCTGCTTTTGTACTGGACTTTGATTTTCTTCTGCTTCATAAGCGGCTCCTTTCTTCGAGCGTGTGTTGTTTTAGGCTGTTCTATACATCACTCAACCTCGGGAGAAAAGCAACGAATATTGACAGCAAAATAAAGACAAATATAGCGGCGGGATGCTGTGCATCATATACATCGGGATTTAGGGAAGGGGATGTTACTGATGATTGAATTTATCGCAAGATACTGGGTGCAGGAGTTTTTCGCTCTGATCATTGCACTCATCACATGGCTGGTGAGACAGGTGAAATGTAAGAAAAAAGAATACAAGGTGTTGAATAAAGCCATTATGGCTCTGCTGCACGACCGGTTGTACAAGGCATGCAGCTTTTTGATTCATAAGGGATTCTGCACAGTCGAGGATCGGCAGAATCTCGAATATCTCTATGTACCATACAAGGCTCTCGGCGGGAATGGAACGGTCGAGAGCCTTTATCATAAATGTATGGAAATGCCATTAACAGACGGGCATTCGGATAATGCCCACCAGAACGAGGAGGTGTGAGTATGGATTTTGGAATCGCAAGCGTGGCGGCAATCACGGTTATTGCCTACCTGATCGGACAGGGATGCAAGGCGTCGGAGAAGATCTCTGACAACTGGATTCCGGTGATCTGCGGGTGCGTTGGAGCGGCGCTCGGCATCGTGGGGCTGAAGGTTATACCGGATTTCCCGGCGACCGACGCGGTTACGGCGATTGCTGTCGGGATCGTATCGGGATTCGCGGCCACTGGAATCAACCAGGTCTACAAGCAGCTGATTGACAAAAACTCGGACTGAAGGAGGTGATCCTCTGTCTCGGTGGCTCCGTTCGTTAACGGAGTATTTTCTATTTACGGGCTTTCCGGTGTCACAGCCGGGAGGCCTTTTCTATTACTGATGGGGAGGAATATCGCAATGACGCATCAGGAATTTATCAAAGCAATTGCCGGTTACGTTCAGAAATACGCACCGGGATATGAAATCAAAGTGTGTTCCCCGATCATCGCGCAGGCCATTCTTGAATCAGGATGGGGCGAGTCGAAACTCGCGAAGCAGTACCACAACTACTTCGGTTTGAAGTGCGGGAGCAGGTGGGCAGGCAAGTCTGTCAATCTGAAGACGCAGGAGGAATATACGCCCGGAGCACTGACGGAAATCAGGGACAACTTCCGTGTCTACGCCTCAATGGAAGAGGGCGTGAAGGGGTACTTCGAGTTCATTCAGCTCCCCCGCTACCAGAATCTTAGGGGAATTCAGGACCCGGGGGAGTATCTGAAAACGATCAGAGCGGACGGGTACGCGACAGATTTAAAGTATGTCGAAAAAAACATGCGGATTATCCGGCAGTACGGACTGACAAAATATGACGCTTTAAAAAGCGGAGAGGAGAAGACTATGGCGAAGACAGCAGAGACTCTTATCGCTCAGGCGAGGGCATGGATCGGATGCAGGGAATCTGACGGTTCTCACAAGAAAATCATCGACATTTACAACAGCCACAGGCCGCTCGCGAGAGGATATGCGGTGAAATACACCGATGCATGGTGCGCCGCGTTCGTATCGGCCTGCGCCATTAAGACAGGTATGACGGATATCATCCCGACCGAGTGCGGATGCGGAGAGATGGTGAAGCTCTTCCAGAGGCTCGGTGAGTGGGACGAGAATGACGCGAGAGTTCCGAATCCGGGAGACATCATTTTCTATGACTGGCAGGACAGCGGTTCCGGAGATAATACCGGGAATCCTGACCATGTCGGTATCGTGGAGAAGGTCTCCGGCGGCATGATTACCGTGATTGAGGGAAATAAGAACAACGCTGTTGGAAGGCGCACAATCAGGGTAAACGGGAGGTACATCCGGGGCTGCGGCATTCCGAAGTACGAGAGGGAAAGCAGGGTGGCAGTAGTACCGAATACAGGCAAGGACGCTTCACTCACGATTGAACAGGCGGTAAGGGACGTGATTGCCGGGAAGTATGGAAACGGCGATGTCAGAAGAAGAGCGGTTACTGCTCTCGGCCTGGATTACGCAGCGGTTCAGAAGCGCGTAAACGAAATCCTGAAAGGCGGCACATTCCCGAAGAAATCCGTTGAGGAGGCGGCCCGCGAGGTCATTGCTGGACGCTGGGGCAATGGTGAACAGAGAAAGAGGAAGCTCATGGAAGCCGGGTATGATTATGCGGCCGTACAGAAGAGAGTGAATGAACTGATCCGGAGATGACTGCACCATCCACGCTCCCGTATCTGCCGGTTGATTTTTGTGGCTCTTAGTAGAGGAATAAAGATTTGCACCGGCAGTCGTTTCATAAGCCTGTCTCAGGCAGGACTTCCGGTCCCTGTTGTACGAAAGGAAAGATGACAATGGAAAAAGAAAAAACAGCAATCACAGAAAAGTACACGATGACAGTACCGGAGGCATCGGCTTATTTTGGCATCGGGCAGAAGAAGCTCCGGAGGCTCTGTGAGAATCATACGATTGACAGCTTTGCTGTCTACAGCGGAAACAGATACCTGATCATCCGCACAAAATTCGAGGAATTCCTGCAGCAGGCTTCAGAAATATAATTGTTTTCATTTGCCGGAAAGTAGTTGCTTTTTTCTGCGCAAAGAGTGATGGATAGACGTACCGGAACAGGAGGTGAAACGGATGCAAAATGATGCGAACAACAAGAGCACACTTACGCCGGATGAATGCTCGGCGCTCTACCACATAGGAAATGTCACTTTAAGAACGTACCTGAAGAATCATCCGGACTGCGGATTTATCCGGAAGTACAAAAAAAGGACACTGATCGACAGACCCCTGTTTGAACAGTTCCTGGCGGAGGGAGGGAAGATCAGCAATGCCAAGAAGCGGAGGAAAGATCAGAAGGGACAGTAAACACAGGATCCTCCGACCGGGGGAGTCTGTCAGGTCCGATGGAAAATACCAGTTCAAATATCAGATGAACGGCAAGGCTCATTTCTTCTACAGCTGGAGGCTGGAAGCAAATGATCCCCTGCCGGCAGGAAAGATGCCCTGCCTTTCCCTCCGGGAACTGGAGAAACAGCATCGAAGAGATATAGAGACGCTCTCGGGGCCGGAAGGTTTGACGATGTCCGTACTCGATCTGGTGGAACGTTACATCAAAACAAAGACAGGAGTGAAATACAGTACCCAGGAGGGATACCAGACCGTGGTGAATACCCTGAAGCAGCTGGATTTTTCGGCGCGTAAGATTGCCACAGTCAAGCGTTCTGACGCGAAACTGTTTCTGATCGGGCTGCAGGATTCCGGAAAAAGCTACAGCTCGATTCACACGATCCGGGGAGTCCTGAGACCGGCGTTTCAGATGGCGGTAGACGATGAAGTGATCCGCCTGAATCCTTTCGATTTTCAGATGGCGTCGGTGCTGATCGATGATCGGGGGAGAAGGGAAGCAATTTCAAAGAAGGAGATGGAAAAGTTCCTGAAATTTGTCCATGACGATAACTGCTACTACAAGTACTACGAGGCATTTTATATTCTTTTCCATACGGGGCTTCGGATTTCAGAGTTCTGCGGCCTGACGGTAAAAGACCTTGATATGGAGAAGCGGATTCTGAACGTGGACCATCAGCTGCAGAGAAGGGGCGACAGCAGATACATCATTGAGACAACGAAGACAAACGCGGGCACCCGCCGGATCCCGATGACAGGCGATGTGTATGCCTGCTTTCAAAGTATACTGGAAAGCCGCAGGCCGCCGAAGCCCGAGCCGATGATAGAGGGATACACCGGTTTTCTTTACTACGACAAGAATGGAAAACCTCTGGTCGCCCTGCACTGGGAGCACTATTTTCGGAATGCGGTCAACCGTTACAATGAGATCTACAGAGTACAGATGCCGGCGATTACGCCGCATGTATGCCGCCACACCTACTGCTCGAACATGGCAAGGGCGGGGATGAATCCGAAGACGCTGCAGTACCTGATGGGTCATTCGGACATCAGCGTAACGATGAATACCTACACGCATCTGGGGCTGGAGGATGCGGAAAATGAATTGCGGAGACTGTCGGAGATAAACAGCGCCCGTGCTGAACTTGACCGGCTGAATGGAAAGGACTTCAGCATCGAGAGCAATGTGAAATTCGGATAAGAAACAGAAAATCGCTCTGGATGAATGTGACCGGAAGAATTATACAGATCAGAAGGACCCGGGGAGCAGATGCAATTGTGCAGATGCTTTCCGGGTCTTTTGTCGTCTCCGGTATCATGGTAAACTGAAATATCGGATGAATTCATGATAATCCGTTCAGAGCCAGGCTCGAAAATGCTCACGCATTTCCTCGCTGTGGCGTATCCGCCAAATAAATTTACGGATAAAATCTTTCGTTCGTGCGGGCACGACTCAGGTTTTATCCGTAAATTTGCCTGGCTCTGAACGAATACAAATAATGTACATCTGCCAGGCTGGCATTTTCCCTCTGCGAAAACGGCTCTTGAATGTCCGCAGTGTGTCACATCCTGCCGCCCATTGCCGCTTCCGGGCATCCGCTGATTTTCGGTAGTAAAAACTACGGAAGGACCGGAGATAAAATCAAAAAATTCTCTGAAAAACGGGTATGCAGGGACGCCCTCTGACACATTTTGCCGCGTCATGCCGTGCCCCGTTTTTCGGTAGTAAAGCGGGCCGGTTTTACTACGTTCTGACTACTGAAGCCTGCCGCACACTGCCGCCCAAAGCCCTACTACCGGAATTTCCGGCGCATGGTGTACATTTGAAAGAGAAGAAGAAACCCCGCAAAAGAGCGCAGAACACGGCACTTTGCGGCATCTGAGGAAGGAAATAATATATGACGAGGATACTTTTTGTTTGCCACGGCAGCATCTGACTAAATGGTCAAAAACCCAGTATTTATGCGGGATTGCGGCTACCGGGGCAGGACTTTTATCAACGTTTTATCAACATTAGGAAAAGAGCTTTTCGATGCGACAAATAACAGAATATATCTTAGTGAAGGCAGGCGCTTACCGATGAATTCAGTGCGAATGAGAGGTAGGCGCCTTTTTTGCTTTAAAACAGACATCCCCGTGCATCAGGCGTCCCTCCCTTACCGTGCAGTTTTGTCAAAAATTATAAAAAGTGACAAAACTGCACTTGAATCTTGCGGAAACTACAAGGATGCTCGAAGGTGTTTAATATTCATTACATAGGTCGGATCAGACAGCTATCCCCTTTCGGGGCAGCTATCTCCTCCGGCCTTTTTTATTTCCAAATCACGCAAAGGAGGACGTCAGATGAATTATGAGCAATTTCTGGAACAGATGAAAGAGGATCTGCAGGCCCGGTTTGCCGAAGATCTCCCGCCGGAGCTTGCCGATGTGAGGATCGGGATCCGGGATGTTGAGAAGCTCCAGGGAGAATCCTACC
>OMTP01000014.1 GCA_900313955.1 uncultured Lachnospiraceae bacterium
AAAGGTCCACTCCGGAAGTGCTTTTTCGAGGCAGCAACCGGCTGACGCGTGAACTGTAACGATTTTACATAGATTTTACAATCTATTACCCGCCCTTCTCTGTACTTTTTTCCATTTGCGTCCATAATAGAAGTGGAGATTTTACATTTTGTTAAAGGAGATTAACTTTAATGGCCAAGATTGCTATTGTGGAAGATGATCATGATATTGCTGAGATTGAGACATTTGCCTTAAAAAACAGCAATTATGAGGTGGAGAGCTACGAGAATGCGGCGGATTTTTACGCGAGCTTAAAGAAAGAGGTGCCGGATCTGGTGTTGCTTGATGTCATGCTGCCCGATGAGGACGGCTACACAATCACAAAGAAGCTGCGGGAGAGGCCGCAGACGGCCAAGATCCCCATCATTATGGTCACGGCCAAGTCGTCGGAGATCGACATGCTGCGGGGACTCGACGGGGGAGCGGACGATTACATGAAGAAGCCATTTTCCGTCATGGAGCTCATTTCCCGCGTGAGAGCCCTCTTGAGGCGCGCCGAACCCGAGAGCGCAGACATTTTAAAGATCGGGGGCATCACCATGGACAGAAAGCGCCACACTGTCATGGCCGGGGACAGACAGGTCGAGCTGACCCTGAAGGAGTACGAGCTCTTAAAGCTCCTCATGCTGAACGAGGGCACTGTGCTCACGCGCGACGTCATCATGCAGAAGGTCTGGGATACCGACTTTGAGGGCGAGACCCGCACCGTTGACGTCCACATCAAGACCCTCCGCCAGAAGCTGGGACCCATGTCCGAGTGCATCCGCACCGTCCGCTCGGTCGGCTATGTCATGGAGTAAATTGCCATGAAGCGCAAGCTGAACTCAAGATTTATCGGTCTGTCCATCGCGGTCATCGTTCTTCTCACCATCTCCCTCACATTCATTTTCTACCATCAGATGAGGGAGCAGGTGAGAGCCGACCTGGCCGGGGCCCTGCAGCTCATCGAGGAGGGGAGTGAGGTCACGCCCCGGGCCCTCGCCTCCCGCTACGACAGTGAGGACCATCTGCGCATCACCCTCATCGATGCGGACGGCACGGTGCTCTTTGACAACTGGGCGAATGCCTCGAAGATGGAAAACCATCAGGGCCGCGAGGAAGTGAAAACTGCTGAAGAAACAGGACGGGGCTTTTCCGTCCGTGATTCCGAGACGCGGGGAATCAACTCCTACTACTACGCCGAGAAGCTGTCGAACGGCAAGGTTCTCCGCGTGGCCCGCGAGGCCAAAGGTATCTGGAGCCTCTTTGTGGATATGATGCCGGCCGCCATCATCATCGGCGGCGTTGCCATTGTCATCTCCGTTCTCCTCACCCACGCCCTGACCCGCCAGCTCATAAAGCCCATCAACGAGATGGCCAAAAACATCGACAACTACACGATCGTGCCCGAGTACAGGGAACTGGACCCCTTCGTTCACAAGATCCGCTCCCAGCACGAGGACATTCTGAAGGCCGCCAAGATGCGCCAGGATTTTACGGCCAATGTCTCCCATGAGCTGAAGACACCGCTCACCGCCATTTCCGGCTACGCCGAGATTATTGAAAATGGAATGGCAGGTCCCAGGGAGACGCGGTCCTTTGCTGTGGAAATTCACAAAAATGCGGATCGCCTCTTAAAGCTCATCAACGACATCATCCAGCTCTCCCAGCTGGACCAGGCCAGGGAGGGCGAGAACTTCCAGTCGATGGACCTCTACGAGTCCGTGAAGAAGTGCGCGGAGACACTGAGCGTCAACGCCGAGAAGCGCAAGGTGATCTTCGAGTACGACGGCGAGCCCTGCCCGATCACAGGCGACCCCGCCATGATCGAGGAGCTCATCTACAACCTGGGCGAAAATGCCATCCGCTACAATAATCCCGGCGGCTATGTCAATATCTTCGCCCGGCATGTGGCCGGCCACCCGGTTCTCACCGTCGCCGACAACGGCATCGGTATCCCCAAAGACCAGCAGGACCGCGTCTTCGAGAGATTTTACCGCGTCGACAAGAGCCGGTCCAAGGCGACCGGAGGCACCGGCCTCGGCCTCTCCATCGTCAAGCACATCGTGGAACTCCACGACGCCCGCCTGAACCTCGAGAGCGAACCCGGCCAGGGCACCACCATCTCGGTTATTTTCTAGACTTTCGTAACTGTTCAGGACGGGCTCTTTGCGGAGAGAAAAACATGTCCTCAGCGGCGAATTGTCCTTGCGAGCGAACCTTCGTCATCGATCAGGCCTTCTTTTGAGCCGAGGAGGACATGTTTTTCTCGAAGCAAAAGTGCCCTCCTGAACAGTTACAGACTTTCCATATTTTCTATTTTGAGGTACAATCCCTAAGAAGTATACATGGAAGACAGGAGGTACCTCATGGAACTCTGGAAAGAAGCTCTGAAAGATTATAAGAAGGAGAGCATTCTGGCACCGCTTTTCAAGATGCTGGAAGCTCTCCTCGATTTGCTTGTGCCGCTCGTCATGGCCAAAATCATCAACGTCGGCATCGCAAGCGGGGATAAGGGGTACATCATCTCCCGCTCCATCCTGCTCATCGTTCTGGGCGCAGCCGGCCTTGCCATTTCCATCACAGCCCAGTACTTTGCTGCCAAAGCTGCGACCGGCGCCAGCACCAAACTCCGCCACGACCTCTTTGAGCACATAGGGGAGCTGGGTTACGGCGAGCTCGACAAGATCGGCACCGGCACCCTCGTCACCCGCATGACAAGCGACATCAACCAGGTGCAGAACGGCATCAATCTTGCCCTGCGCCTCCTTCTGCGCTCGCCCTTTATCGTGTTCGGCTCCATGATCATGGCATTTACCATCAATGTGCGGGCCGCCCTCATCTTCGTTGTGACCATCCCGCTCCTCGCCGTGGTCATTTTCGGTATCATGAAGAAGACACGTCCCCTCTACAAGAAAGTCCAGGACAGCCTCGACACGGTGACCGGCCTCACCCATGATAACCTGACCGGCGTCCGCGTGGTCCGCGCCTTCGGCCGCGAGGACGCGGAAGTGGAAGAGTTTGACGCGGCCGATGAGGCCCTGACCCGCGGGCAGCTGCACGTCGGCCGCCTGTCCGCCCTCATGAACCCCCTGACCCTGATCATCATCAATCTGGCCGTCGCCGCCATCCTCTACCGCGGCGGCATAGAAGTCAACACAGGAACTCTGGCTGCCGGCGACGTCATCGCCCTCATCAACTACATGAACCAGATCCTCATCGAGCTCGTGAAACTGGCCAACCTCATCGTGACCATCTCCCGCTCCCTCGCCTGCGCCGACCGCGTGGGTGACATCATGAAAATGCAGCCCGCCATGATCTACGGCACCGAAAAAGTGGCGGCAGAAGAAAATGACCATGTTCCCTTTGCTGTCGAGTTTGATCATGTTTCTCTTGCCTACGGAGGAAGTGCCGAGGAGTCTCTCTCAGACATCAGCTTCCGCGTGAAGCCCAGTCAGACCGTCGGCATCATCGGAGGCACCGGCAGCGGCAAGACTTCTCTCGTCAACCTCATTCCCCGCTACTACGACGCGACAAAAGGAACGGTCCGCCTCTACGGCCATGACGTAAAAGACTATGACCGTGAGAGCCTTCGCGGATGTGTCGGCATGGTGGCCCAGAAGGCCCAGCTCTTCTCCGGTACGATTCGCTCGAATCTGGCCTGGGGAAATGAGCATGCCGACGACGCGGCCATGTGGCGTGCCCTGGACGCCGCCCAGGCCTCAGAATTTGTGAAGAAAAAAGAAAAAGATCTGGACGAGCCGGTCGAGCAGAGCGGCCGTAATTTCTCGGGAGGTCAGAAGCAGCGCCTCACCATAGCCAGGGCCCTGGTCAGGGATCCGGCTGTCCTCATTCTCGACGACAGCGCGAGCGCTCTCGACTTTGCGACCGACGCGGCTCTGAGGAGGGCCATTCGGGATCTGTCCGGAACGATGACCACCTTCATCGTGAGCCAGAGGACCAACAGCATCATGGGGGCCGACCTCATTTTAGTCCTCGACGACGGCCGTCTGGTCGGCGCCGGGACGCACAGGGAGCTCATGGCGTCCTGTCCGGTCTACCAGGACATTTACTACAGCCAGTATGAGAAAGGAGAAGATGCGTCATGAAAGGAAAGACTATGCCCAAAGAGATGCGTCAGTCGACCATGCGGCGTGTTTTCTCTTTGCTGAAGGGATATCAGGGATACCTCATTTTATCCATTTTGTGCGCTGCAGTGACGACTGTCGGTCAGCTGCTCGTGCCCATTTTCACCGGGCGCGCGATCGACAAAATGATCGGGGAGAAGCAGGTCATTTTCAGCGGAATCACCCGCTACATGCTCATGATTGCGGTCGCGGCGGTCATCGCGGCCCTCGGCCAGTGGCTCATGGGCCTTGCCAACAACCACGTCGCTTTCCTCGTGAGCCGCGACCTCAGAAATGCGGCCATCCGGAAGATCGAGAAGCTGCCGCTCAGGACCCTCGACGCCCATCCGACCGGCGACGTGCTCTCCCGCGTGACGGCCGACGTCGACCTCTTCTCCGACGGCCTCCTCATGGGCTTCACCCAGCTCTTCACGGGCGTCATCACGATCATCGGCACATTGGGTTTCATGCTGGCCGTCAACGTGCCCATCGCCCTTGTGGTCGTTTTGGTCACCCCGCTCTCTTTTGTGGTTGCTTCTTTCATCGCAAAGCGGTCCTTTACGTATTTTCAGCAGCAGAATACCGACCGCGGTGACGAGACAGCTCTCGTCAACGAGAGGATCGAGGGAATGAAGGTCATTTCCTCCTTCGGACGCGAGAAAGAGAACCTGGAGGAGTTCGACGTCAAGAACAGCAGGCTGCGCGACGCCTCCTTCAAGGCCGTCTTTTACTCCAGCATCACCAACCCGTCGACCCGCTTCGTCAACAGCGTCGTCTACGCGGGCGTCGGCCTCTTCGGGGCACTCTTTGCTCTCTCCGGCGGCATCACAATCGGCGAGCTGTCCATCTTCCTCACCTACGCCAACCAGTACACCAAGCCCTTCAACGAGATCTCCGGCGTCATCACGGAAATGCAGAACGCCCTGTCCTGCGCTGCCCGCCTCTTTGAGCTTCTCGATGCTGAGGAAGAGATTCCCGATGATGATCATGCCCGCGTCCTTACTCCAGACGATGTCGACGGCACCATCTCTCTTGAACATGTCGCCTTCCGCTATGTCCCCGACAAGCCTCTCATCGAGGACTTTTCCCTCGACGTTACGCCTGGCCAGCGCATCGCCCTTGTCGGCCCGACCGGCTGCGGCAAGACGACCATGATCAACCTGCTCATGCGCTTCTATGATGTCGACGGCGGCTCCATCAGGATTTCCGGCACGGATGTGAGAAAAATGACGCGCAGGAGTCTCCGAACGAGTTTCGGCATGGTCCTTCAGGACACCTGGCTGAAGCAGGGCACAATTCTGGAAAATATCCGCTACGGCAAGCCGGAGGCCACCCGCGAGGAGGTCATTAAGGCCGCCAAAGCTGCCCATGCCCACAGCTTCATCAAGCGCCTGCCCGAGGGCTACGACACCGTCATCGGCGAGGACGGCGGCACCCTGTCCCAGGGGCAGAAACAGCTGCTCTGCATCGCCCGCGTCATGCTGGTCCTGCCGCCCATGCTCATCCTCGACGAGGCGACAAGCAGCATCGACACCCGCACTGAAGTGAAGATCCAGCAGGCCTTCCACACCATGATGGAGGGCCGAACCTCCTTCATCGTCGCTCACCGCCTGTCCACCATCCGCGAGGCCGACTGCATCCTGGTCATGAAAGACGGCCACATCATCGAAAAAGGCACCCACGAGGACCTCCTCAGGAAGGGCGGCTTTTACGCCCACCTCTATCAGTCCCAGTTCGAGGGCATCGCGATCTGAGGCAAATTTGGTTACAGTTCACGGGGCACCCCGGCGCGGAGCACAAAGGCCTTCTTCCGGAGCGC
>OMTP01000229.1 GCA_900313955.1 uncultured Lachnospiraceae bacterium
CTAAGTCCGGATGGAAGGTCTTTTTGTGGAGCGACGTTGTGACCCACCCGTGAACTGTAACATCTGAGCCGGTGCGAAAGCGCCGGTTCTTTTTTTCTTTCCCACATAGATGGGGGAGTATGGTATAATGTTCGCATATAGCTAGAGTAAATATCAAACCGGAGGATAGTATGAGACGTGTATTATTAAAACTGAGCGGTGAGGCACTGGCGGGAGAGAAGAAGACGGGCTTCGACGAGGCGACATGCGCTGCCGTCGCAAAGCAGGTGAAGAGCATCGTCGACGGGGGAATTCAGGTCGCGATTGTCATCGGCGGAGGCAACTTCTGGAGAGGCCGCACTTCCAAAACTATTGACCGCACCAAGGCGGATCAGATTGGCATGCTGGCGACTGTCATGAACTGCATCTACGTGTCGGAGATTTTCCGCTCGGAGGGAATGCAGACGGCCATCATGACACCTTTTGCTGTCGGTACATTTACAGAACTCTTCAGTAAGGACAGTGCGGTGGAGAAGCTGAATGCGGGGAAGGTCGTCTTCTTTGCCGGAGGGACTGGCCACCCCTATTTTTCGACGGATACAGGCGTCGTGCTTCGTGCCATCGAGATGGAGGCAGATGAGATTCTTCTCGCCAAAGCGGTCGACGGCGTCTATGATTCCGATCCCAAGACCAATCCGAACGCAAAGAAGTACAGTGAGATCTCCATCGACGATGTTGTCGCCCAGGGACTTGCTGTCGTGGACGGCGCTGCTGCAGTCATGGCCAGGGAGAACCGCGTTCCCATGCTGGTCTTTGGCTTAAATGAGGAGAATAGCATTGTCCGCGCCGCTAAGGGCGAAATCGATGGAACCAGAGTGACGGTATAAGGAAAGGAATGGACTATGAGCGATCAGATTGAAATTTACAAGGATAAAATGAACAAGACCCTCAAGAACCTCGAGGAGGAGCTGGCGACAGTACGCGCCGGGCGTGCCAATCCCCGCGTGCTCGACAAGATCATGGTGGACTACTACGGCACCCCGACACCGATCCAGCAGGTGGCCAATGTCCAGGTCCCCGAGGCCCGCATGATCACCATCACCCCGTGGGAGCCCAAGATGGTTCGCAATATCGAGAAAGCGATTCAGACGTCTGATCTGGGCATCAATCCGACCGACGATGGCCGTCAGATTCGCCTTGTCTTCCCTGAGCTCACAGAGGACAGAAGAAAGCAGCTTGTCAAGGACGTGAAGAAGAAGGGAGAGGCGGCCAAGGTTGCAACCCGCAATATCCGCCGCGACGGCAACGAGTACTACAAGAAATTAAAGAAGGCGGGAGATGTCTCCGAGGATCAGATCGCTGACGATGAGGATGAGCTTCAGAAAGCGACCGATGCTGCCATCAAGAAGATCGACAAGGCAATTGAGATCAAGACAAAGGAGCTCATGACCATCTGATGAAGCATCTTTCCATTCTGGGATCCACGGGATCCATAGGGACGCAGACCCTGGATGTTGTCCGCATGCACAGCGACTCCATGAAGGTTGAGGCCCTTTCCTGCGGCAGGAACATCGACCTTCTGGAGAAACAGATTCGCGAGTTTCACCCCAGGATTGCTGCGGTCTGCGATGAGAGTGCCGCAGCCGACCTCAGGGTAAGGGTTGCGGACACATCCACCTCGATTTTTTCCGGCATGGACGGCCTCATTGAAAGTGTGACATTGCCGGAGGCGGATATCGTGATCACAGGCATTGTCGGCATGATCGGCATTGAGCCGACGATTGCTGCGATTCGTGCCGGCAAGGATATTGCCCTCGCCAACAAGGAGACCTGCGTCTGTGCGGGCCACATCATCATGCCGCTGGCCAAGAAAATGGGCGTCCGTATCCTGCCTGTCGATTCGGAGCACTCGGCCATCTTCCAGTCCCTGATGGGACGCGCGGACTCTAAGATCAGGAAGATCCTTCTGACCGCGTCCGGCGGGCCTTTTCTGGGAAAGACAAAGAGGGATCTTGAGCATGTGACCGTGAAGGAGGCTTTGAGCCATCCCACCTGGTCCATGGGTCCCAAGGTCACGATTGATTCGGCTTCTCTTTGTAACAAGGGGCTTGAGGTCATGGAAGCCCGCTGGCTCTTTGATGTCGATGTCGACAGAATTCAGGTGCTCATCCAGCCGCAGAGCCTTCTGCACTCGGCTGTCGAGTATGAGGACGGTTCGGTCATCGGCCAGATCGGTCCCTCTGATATGAGGATTCCCATCCAGTTCGCCCTGACGTATCCGAATCACATTCCGTCGCCTGCTGAGGAGCTGGACTTCTTCAAGGCCGGCCGCATGGACTTTCTCAGGCCGGACACGGAAACATTCCGGGGACTGCCTCTTGCCTACCGTGCCATGCGGGAGGGAGGCTCCATGCCCTGCATTTTCAATGCCGCCAACGAGTGGGCCAACGCCTGCTTCCGCAGGGGGAAGATCCATTTTCTTGAGATTTACGATATCATTGAGGAGGCCATGGACGAACATGTGAGGATAGACTCTCCGTCTGTCGAAGATCTTCTGGCCATCCGGGATGATATTAACCGGCATTTTGATGAAAAATATATGTAATCGATAGCCCGCATGGCGACATGCGGGCTGATGCATTTTAAAAATGGAGGCTTCATTTTCATGAAAACCAGAATCATCAGCGGTGCAGTTCTTGCACTTATTGGAATTGTCACGGGCCTGATCGGAGGGCCGGTTCTCTGGGCGGTTCTCCTCTTCTGTACCCTGGTCGGCATGTATGAGCTCTACAGGGCGTATGGAATTGTGGAGGACAAAAAGCCCCTGAATCCACTCACGACGGCGGCCTACATCGGAGTCATCGCCTATTATCTGGTTCTGCTTATCGACCGCAGGGACCTGCTCCTGCCTGTGCTGGCCCTCGGAACCATGCTGGTTCTGGCCGTCTATGTCGTGAACTTTCCCAAGTACCATGCGGACCACGTCATTCCGACGATTTTCGCTATCTTTTATCTGGGCGTCATGCTGAGTTTTATGTACCAGTCGAGATGCGGTGAGGACGGCATTCATGTCATGTGGCTCATCTACATCTCCGCCTGGGGAGCCGACACCATGGCCTACTTCACAGGCCGCGCCTGCGGAAAACACAAGATGGCCCCGGTCCTGTCACCCAAGAAGACGGTTGAGGGACTCATCGGAGGCATCGCAGGAGCCGGTCTCTTCGGCATCCTCTTCTCACTTCTCTTCAACGGCGGCGAGAACCTTGTTGCTTACTTCATCATCTGCCTGTGCGGCGGCTGCATTTCCGTCTTTGGCGATCTGGCCGCTTCCGCCATCAAGCGCGACAAGGGCATCAAGGACTACGGCAACCTGATTCCCGGCCACGGCGGCATCCTCGACCGCTTCGACAGCATCCTCTTTACCGCGCCGGTCATCTATTTCCTGCAGCTGCTCTTAATTTGACGAGGTACTATTCTTGAAGTGGATTATTGCGATTCTCATCTTTTCCCTCCTCATCATTGTCCATGAGTACGGGCACTTCCTTGTGGCCCGCCTGAACGGCGTCGATGTCGAGGAGTTCTCCATAGGCTTCGGCCCGCGGCTTCTTTCGACCGTCAGTGGTGGCGTCCGCTATTCCCTGAAGGCCCTGCCCTTCGGCGGCTCCTGCCGCATGCGAAGCGCCCTGGAGGAAATGGAGGGGGATATGTCTCTGCCGGATTCGATTCCTGAGGGAACGTTCGAGAGCGTCTCCTACGGAAGGAGGGCGGCGATCCTCTTTGCCGGCCCTTTTTTCAACTTCCTTCTGGCTTTCGTCTGCGCCATCATCGTGATCGGCGTCGTCGGCTATGATCCGGCCGAGGTGCTCGCTGTCGCGGAGAATTCTCCGGCTGCAGAGGCAGGACTCAAAAAGGGAGACGTCATCACGGGCTTTATGGGCGGCCATGTGGACATCGGCCGGGATGTGGACACATGGTTTGTCCTCCATGATCTGACAAAGGAAACCACCGTGACCATGACGGTCAGGAGAAATGGTGAGACGAAGAAACTATCATTCCGTCCCCTCGTCACCGACCGCTACATGCTGGGCATGACCTATATGCCCGATGAAAATGCAGCTGTCATCGAGGCCGTCCAGGCCAGCTCCCCCCTCGCCAAAGCCGGAATTAAGGCAAATGACATCATCACAGCAATCAATGGAAATGCCATGAAGAGCGGAAATGAGCTTGCCTCTTATATGAAGGAGCATCCTCTCACTGAGGATCCCGTGACTCTCACGATCAAAAGAGGAGAAGAGGCCTTTGCCACGGAAGTGACGCCTGTTCTCAATGAGTCCGTCACGCTCGGAGCATCTGTCAATCTGGGAAGAGTCAGGACGACCCCCATCAGGGTTGTCGGCTACAGCTTTGTTGAGATCCGCTACTGGATCGGGACAGTCCTCAAGTCCCTTGGAGGCATGTTCACCGGCCGCTTTACCGTCAATGATCTGTCCGGTCCCGTCGGCGTCGTCGATGTGGTCGGGACGACCTATGAGAACACGAAGAGCGAGGGAGCTCTTATGACCTGGATGAATATGCTGAACCTGATCATACTACTCTCAGCCAACCTGGGCGTCATGAATCTTCTCCCCATCCCGGGTATCGACGGAGGCCGCCTCCTGGGCATTCTCATCTCCGTCATCCGCGGCAGGCCCATGGATGTCAAAGTGGAGGGAACCATTCAGCTTGTGACGGCGACCCTGCTTCTCGCCCTCATGGTCTATGTCTGCTACCACGATATCATCACCATGCTGGCGCGATAAGGGATGGGATCAAAAGGGACGGTTTGCTCTTGGCTCCACTAAAGTGGAACCAGGAGAACCGTCCCTTTTGGTCTTCTCCGGAATGTCAAGGGAGAAATTGCTGAAAGCTGTTCGGAATCTGCCTGCATTTTTAGCAGGAAAAGGATTGCTCACCGATCATATTTCCATTTTTCTGAGTGTTCTCAAAGGTTACTGTTCACGGGTGGGTCACTTCGGCGCTTCGCACAAAGGCCTTCTTCCTTCACTTAGTAATTTTCGCCGCAAAAGCAGG
>OMTP01000137.1 GCA_900313955.1 uncultured Lachnospiraceae bacterium
CTCGTCAGCCAGTTGCTGCCTCGAAAAAGCACTTCCGGAGTGGACCTTTGAGGGGGCGCTGAACGTCCAGTGGACGTTCGTTTAGCGCCGACCGAAGCGGAGCGTAGAGCCGCGAAGGAAATGCTTTCCGAAGGGTTCCCTGGCTGACCCGTGAACAGTAACGTGAACTGTAACCACCCGTGAACTGGAACGATGCTGACCTTGCCACAAGTCACAAAATACGTTACAATAAAAGATACTTGAAATTTTGATTCGGGAGGAGATGGAACTCATGCAAACGAGAGGACCTTACTACATGACGACGGCCATTGCCTATGCTTCAGGCAAACCGCACATCGGAAATACATATGAAATCATTCTGGCGGACGCCATTGCCCGCTACAAGCGGCAGATGGGCTACGACGTGTTCTTCCAGACCGGAACCGACGAGCACGGCCAGAAGATCGAAGACCGCGCAAAAAAAGCCGGGATGGAGCCCAAAGAGTATGTCGACAAGACTGCAGGCGAGATCAAGCGCATCTGGGATCTCATGGACACGTCCTACGACAAGTTCATCCGCACGACGGACGCCGACCACGAACGTGAGATTCAGAAGATCTTTAAGAAACTCTATGACAAGGGCGATATCTACAAGGGATGTTACAAGGGCATGTACTGTCAGGAGTGCGAGGCTTTTTACACAAAGTCCCAGCTGACAGAAGACGGCCGCTGCCCTGTCTGCGGAGAGGAAGTCCACGAGGCTGAGGAGGAGGCCTACTTCTTCAAGATGAGCAAGTACGCCGACCGCCTCATGCAGTACATCGCGGAGCACCCGGACTTCATCCAGCCGGAATCCCGCAAGAATGAGATGATCAACAACTTCCTGAAGCCGGGCCTGCAGGACCTTTGCGTCTCCAGGACGTCCTTCTCCTGGGGTATTCCGGTCGATTTTGATCCCAAGCACGTTGTCTATGTCTGGCTCGACGCACTCTGCAACTACATCACCGGCATCGGCTACGACGTGGACGGCTCCTCCGACCTCTTTAAGAAGTACTGGCCGGCTGACCTTCACCTCATCGGCAAGGACATCATCCGCTTCCATACCATCTACTGGCCGATCTTCCTCATGGCGCTCGATCTTCCGCTTCCAAAGCAGGTCTTCGGCCATCCCTGGCTTCTCCAGGCCGGCGGCAAGATGAGCAAGTCCAAAGGAAATGTCATTTACGCAGATGACCTCGCCGAGATCTTCAGCGTCGACGCTGTCCGCTACTTCTGCATCCACGAGATGCCCTTTGAAAATGACGGTGTGATTTCCTACGATCTCATGGTCGAGAGATGGAACAGTGAGCTCGCCAACACCATGGGCAATCTGGTCAACCGCACCATCGCCATGTCCAACAAATACTTTGGAGGGCATGTAGAAAATAAAAACGCCACCGTCCCCGAGATCGACGACGACTACAAAGCTTTCATCGCCGGCACGGTCGCAAAGGTCGAGGGAAAAATGGACAGGCTCCGCATCGCGGATGCTCTGACCGAAGTCTTCAATCTCTTCAAGAGATGCAACAAGTACATCGATGAGACGGAGCCCTGGAAACTGGCCAAGAATCCTGAGGACGCAGACCGCCTGGCCACCGTCCTTTACAACCTCTTCGACGGCATCGAGACAGGTGCAACTCTTCTTCAGGCCTTCATGCCGACGACGGCAAAGAAGATTCTCGAGCAGATCCATGCGCCGGCCATCGACTATGACGATCTGGGTCACGCCGGAAATTATCCTGCCGACAATCAGGTGACGGACGCTCCCGAGATTCTCTTCCAGAGATTAAAGCTCGAAGATGTCATGAAGGAAGTCGAAGAACAGAAGGCAAAAGCCGGAGTTGTCATCTCCCGCGAGGATCCGGACGACAAGAAAGCCAAAGTCGAGGCAGGAAAAGAGGCTGCCAAAGAGGCAGAGACAGCTCCCGTGGAATATGAACACAAGCCGGAGTGCACCTACGACGACTTTGCCAAGTGCGAGTTCCGCGTCGGCGTCATCAAGTCCTGTGAGGCGGTCAAGAAGTCAAGGAAACTCTTATGCAGCCAGGTCGACCTGGGAGATAAGACTGTGCAGATCCTGTCGGGTCTTCGTCCCAAGTACCAGGCCGAGGACATGGTCGGGAAACATGTGATGGTCATCACCAACCTCGCTCCGCGCAAGATGGCGGGCCTTACGTCCCAGGGCATGATCCTCTGCGCCGAGGCACCGGACGGCACTCTGTCCATTATGACCCCGGACAAGGAGGACATCCCGGGAGGGTCAGAGATCGGATAAAAGAAAATATTAGGTAACTGTTCAGCAGGCCTGACGAAGGCGCGATAAAAAAGCACTTCCGAAGTGGACCTTTGAGGGGGCGCTGAACGTCCAGTGGACGTTCGTTTAGCGCCGACCGAAGCGGAGCGTAGAGCCGCGGAGGAAGTGCTTTTTTTATCGCACTTTTCCGTCGGGCTCTGAACAGTTACAATATTAGCAAGAAAAGCTCAGCAGAAAGAAAATCTGCTGAGCTTTTTCTTATTTTCTCGCGTGAGACACGCAGATGCGACCAATTTTCTGGCTTTGTGTGTTTCTTCTTTCATAGATGACACGCAGGACCGGCGTTTTGGCTTCCTTTGCGTGTCGCCCTCATCCCTTCCTGCTGCCTGCCGACACGCAGGCTGGCAAGTTTCCCCGCTTCTGCGTGTCGTGGCCGCCCCGGCGATCAAGAATGATGACGGCGAAGAGGCGGCATTTCAAATCATGATGTCGGCGCGACTGCGACGATGTAGGTCTGCCCGTCCTCGCTCTCATAGACGACATTGCCCATGCTCTTCAGTGTATCATCGGAGAGCCCCGGATACTTCTCCCGCTCAAGCGAACCCACATAGATGTACGAGACGCCATACTGCTCAAGAAGACTTCGGACAGTGCCGGTGGCGGTCGAAGTGTAGATTGTCTCTATGTTGGCATTTCTTACGTCCAGCTCCTCGTGACCGCCCCGCCACAGCCACTCGTGAACGTACCATCCGGCGACCGTGGGAAGTCCTGTCGCGACAGAGACGCGCTCATAGCCTGAGTAGCTGTCGCCCGGCGCCTCAAGAATCGTCGGCTGACCGGATACACTGCTGTTGAGGTAGTTGATTCCCTCAAAGTCGCTGGCAAAGTCCGTCGACACGAAGACCGAAGCATCCGTGTTGATCCTGTTGGACGGGATGAATATATTTCCGAACCAGGAGTAAACGGACTGACCGATATAGCCGCTCGTGAGCAGCAGGCAGACAAGGCCTGCCGACGCGATGACACGGGAGACCGTGACCCGCTTCCCCTTTGCGATGAGAGTCCTGACAATGATGTAACCCATGCACATGCCGAAGAGAATAAAGGCCTGATAGGTCAGCTTGAACATCGTGTTGGCCCGGTAGTGGTCGGCACCATAGATATCCTTGACATAGATGACCTCGGGCAAAAAGACAAGCCCCGCCGCACACAGGCCAAACATGAGGACAGCCAGATCCGGAAGATCCATAAACTCTATCTCCCTCTGATCGATGTACCTTACGCCTCTGGCGGCCGACATGGCTGCCCTCTTCTCGAGAATAAGCGTCACCGCGTAAAAGAGCAGAAGTCCCGCAGGCAGTCCCCACAGAATGACCAGCTGGTAGACCATGGTATGGGAGTGCGTGAGGGCGATCTCCGAGGAGATCTGGTCAAAGCTGCTTGTAAATGGCAGCGCCGCCAGGTATCCAATAAGGAACATCTCCGCCGCCTCGCTCACCATGACGAAGATGAACTCCTTGATTTTTCCCTTATACGTCCTGAGGTTTGTAAAGAAAATGATCGATCCACAGGTGACGTAGTAGATCGGGAAGTCCCAGAAGTTGGTCCAGCGGAAGACGCCGGTCAGCATGCCGATGAGCGCGATCTCCACGCTCAGCATGGGAATATCCCTGGGTTTCCTGCGAATGTCCTCCGTCTGCGCCCAGGCGTAGGCGATAGCCGCGACCAGAACGACGAAGAGAATGTTGACATAGTGGGCGTGCAGGTCGCCGAGCACCGACGAGTAGGCCGGAAACTCATGAATGGTCTTGTCCGGCATGTCCGGGTTGTAGCCGATGTAGCGGGTGGAATCCGGGAACCAGTAGGAGTAGTCCGCTCCCCCCGTGATCTTTTTGAAAATACCGAAGATGACGTAGTGAAAATTTCCGCAGAAAGCCACGGCAAGTCCGCCCAGCGTGGCCGCTGCCCAGGGTGCCCTCTTATGGAAAATGCCCCCGTGCTCCTGCATTTTCGTGACCTTGTCCCTCATGAGCTGGTAGACAAGACTGAAGGGCAGAACAAAGGAAAATGCGGTGACGCAGGCACGCATGAGATTGTAGCTCATACCTGCCGCGGACCCCGTCATTTTCATAAGGAAGGAAGCCAGATACTGGCCGCCGTAGTAGTAGTTGATGGAGCTCCCGGCGAACCAGGGATCCGGGAAAGGCATGTAGTCGGCCCTCATCATGGCCGTCATGAAGGCGTAGTCCATGAACTTCTCGGTGCCGTAGGCCGACGGCTTGAAGCCGACGATATAGACCGCCAGCAGGTAGAGTCCCGTGAAAACAGCCTCCTCGATGATAACAGTCTTCCTATGGAACGAGAGCAGCTCTTTCATGTTTCTCGACTTCTTCCAGAAGTAAATCCCGTAATTGGCCAGGGCAAAAACAACCAGAAGAAACCAGATATTGCTTTTCTGGAAGCGGAGCCAGTGGCCGACATTCATGGCCCACATGGTCCAGCCCACAAGAAAAAAGCCCAGAACCTTGGAGAAGATCCATCCCCTGTCCTCAAAGTTTTTGAAAATGTACTGCGTCAGCGGAAAGAAAGCCACCCCTATGAGAAAAAGGGACAGCCACCATAAGAAAATGCTCATTTTGTTACGCTCCTGTCGTGCTGTATTGGTGGGACACAGGGACGGTTCTTCTGTCCTCATGAATCATGAGGACAGAAGAACCGTCCCTGTGTCCTC
>OMTP01000056.1 GCA_900313955.1 uncultured Lachnospiraceae bacterium
ATTTTCGCCGCAAAAGCAGGCGGCGAAAATCGAATGCGCTCCGGAAGAAGGCCTCTGTGCTCCGCGCCGGCATGCCCCGTGAACTGTACCATTTTTCCAATCCTTCTCAGTTGTAAAGTGAGTTCACGATCTCGGTGCCGGCCTTGCCGATGTAGGCAGCCTTAGCGCGCGGGATGGACGTGATGATGGCCCGGCGGTTCTTGCCGAGTTCCACAAAATTGAGGGCAGCCTCGAACTTGGGCAGCATGGAGCCGCGCTCAAACTGATCCTCCTCCATGTAGGAGCGGGCCTGCTTGGTGTCGATCTTTCCAAGGACCTTCTCGCTCTCGGAGCGGAAGTTGAGAGCGACGGCGTCAACAGAAGTCAGGATCATGAGGCAGTCGGCATTAAGCTCAATGGCCATGAGGCCCGAGATGAGGTCTTTCTCAATGACAGCCGAAGCGCCCCTTAGGTCGACACCCTGCTCCATGACAGGGATGCCGCCTCCGCCGCAGCAGATGACGATCTGATTGTCCTTTAAGAGCGCCTTGATGGCGTCAATCTCGATGATTTCTTTCGGCTTGGGAGAGGCGACAATTCTTCGATAGCCGCCCTCCACTTTGGTGACGAAATTGCCCTTCTTCTCCTCGGCGTCAGCCTCCTCCTTGGTGAGAACGCGGCCGATGATCTTGCTCGGCTCATAAAATGCCTCATCATAGGGATCGACAAGGACCTGGGTCAGCACCGTCGAGACAGGCTTGTAGATGCCGCGGGTGATGAGCTCGGCGCGGATGGCATTCTGCAGGTCGTAGCCGATGTAGCCCTGGCTCATGGCAGACGCGACAGACATGGGGCACTGCGTGTACTCCTCATGGTTTGTGGCAAACTCATTCATAGCCATGTGGATCATGCCGACCTGAGGCGAGTTGCTGTGCGTGATGACGACATTGGCGCCGGTCTCGACAATGTCGGCGATCGCCTTGGCAGCTTCCTTTGTTGCACTCTTCTGCTCAGGGAATGTATTTCCGAGAGCTCTGTGGCCCAAAGCCACAACGACAGTAGGTTTTTTGTCCATACCTTCCCTCCTTTAAGCAAGGGCGGCACTCGCTGCGAAGGCGATCAGAACGATGACGCCAAGCACAATGCGGTACCAGCCGAAAGCTTTGAAATCGTGGGAGCGAATATACTTCATGAGGAAGCGGATCGCAAAGATGGATACTAAAAATGCGACCGCCATACCCAGAACCAGATACATGGCCTGGTCCATCGTGAAGTTGTTCCCGAACTTCGCTATCTTTAAAACACTTGCGCCCAACATAGTCGGAACAGCAAGGAAAAATGTATACTCAGAAGCGCATTTTCTGCTCATCCCCATGAGGATGCCGCCCAGAATGGTCGCGCCGGACCGGGAAGTTCCTGGGATGATCGCCAGCATCTGGAAGATGCCGATCATAAAGGCGAGCCCCCAGGAAATGCTGTCGATCGACGTCGTCTCCGGCTTTCTCGTCTTGTTGCGATTCTCAACAATAAGAAAGAGAACGCCGTAGACAATCAGCATGATCGAGACCACGACATAGTTGTAAAAATGGTCCTCAATCCAGTTGTCAATCGTGAGACCCACAACCATAGCGGGAATGCAGGAGACAACAATCTTGAGCCACATGATGAGCTTCTTGCGATCAATGACTTTGTAGAGCCCCCGCTCCTTCGCATGAACTCTGTGGAAGGGCCACAGGCGGTTAAAGTACATGAGAATAACCGCCAGGATGGCTCCGAACTGAATGACCACAAGGAACATGGACCAGAAGGGATCCGTTTCATTGATGTTAAAAATCTTGTACACCAGGAGCATATGTCCTGTGGATGAGATAGGAAGCCACTCTGTGATTCCCTCCACAATTCCAAGAATGATAACTTCTACTAATGTCAGCATGTCAGATCTCCGCAATATCCACAAGACTCAGGTCTGTCTTATCCGTATTTTCAAGGGCAGTTGCCAGAGCTTCTGCCGTATCGATTGCCGTGAGGACATTGACACCTGTCTCAATGGCATTTCTGCGGATGACGAAGCCATCGTGCTGGTGCTCGATGCCGTGAGGCGGCAGGTCGATGACCAGGTCGATCTTGTGACCCAGGATGAGGTCGAGCAGATTGGGGTGGGACTGCTCAATCTTGTTGGTGCGGACCGCATGGACGCCGTGCTCATTGAGGTACTGGGCCGTGCCGTAGGTCGAGTAGATGCGGTAGCCCAGCTTCTCAAATCTTGCTGCGATCGGAGTGATTGCCTCCTTGTCCTCGTCACGGACCGTGATGATCATGTTCTTGTACTTGGGCAGATTGACGCCGGCACCTAAGAAAGCCTTGTAGAGGGCTTCATTGAAGTGTTCGGAGATGCCCAGGGCCTCGCCGGTCGACTTCATTTCCGGTCCGAGGGAGATCTCTGCGTCGCGGATCTTTTCGAAGGAGAAGACAGGCATTTTCACAGCGATGTATTTGGACTCCGGCTGAAGGCCCGGCTCATAGCCCATTTCCCGAATGCTGTGTCCAAGGATGGCGCGGGTCGCCAGTGGCACAATCGGGATGCCGGTGACCTTGCTGATGTAGGGCACAGTTCTGGAGGATCTCGGGTTGACCTCGATGCAGTAGATCTCGTCGTTCTGGTCGATGAACTGGATGTTGATCATACCCTTGACATGAAGTGCTTTAGCAAGTTTCTTTGTGTAGTCGACGATTCTGTCCTTGGCAAGCTGGGACAGGGTCTGGGCCGGGTAGACGGAGATGGAGTCTCCGGAGTGAATGCCGGCGCGCTCGACGTGCTCCATGATGCCCGGGATGAGGATGTCCTCGCCGTCGCAGATGGCGTCGACCTCGACTTCCTTGCCCAGCATGTACTTGTCGACCAGAATCGGGTGATCCTGCTGGTAGCGGTTGATGATGCCGATGTACTGCTCAATATCCTCGTCGGAGATGGCGATCTGCATGCCCTGGCCGCCTAAGACATAGGACGGGCGGACGAGAACCGGATAACCAAGTTTTCTGGCTGCAGCGATACCCTCTTCCGCCGTAAAGACAGTCTCTCCCCTGGGGCGGCGGATGCCGCACTCTGCCAGAACTTCATCGAATCTCTCGCGGTCCTCTGCGCGGTCGACGTCATCGGCGTCGGTTCCAAGAATCGGGACGCCCATCTTCATGAGGGCCTCGGTCAGCTTGATGGCCGTCTGGCCGCCGAACTGGACGACAGCACCGTCCGGCTTCTCGACGTCGACAACGTTTCTTACGTCTTCCGGGGTCAGCGGCTCAAAGTAGAGGCGATCGGCGATATCAAAGTCCGTCGATACTGTCTCCGGATTATTGTTGATGATGACGGTCTCCCATCCCTCTTTCTGGAAAGCCCAGGTGCAGTGGACGGAGCAGAAGTCGAATTCAATCCCCTGTCCGATACGAATCGGGCCGGAGCCGAGGACCAGAACCTTCTTGCGGTCGTGATTGGCCTCCGCCTCATTTTCTCCGTCGAAGATGGAATAGAAATACGGCGTCTCGGCCGCGAACTCCGCAGCGCAGGTATCCACCATCTTGAACCCTGCATGGATGCCATACCCGTCGCGAAGGGCTTTGACTTCCTCTTCTGTCGTCCCGGCCAGTTTCGCGATGAGGTAGTCCGGGAACTCCATGCGCTTGGCCTCGCGCAGCAGGTTCTCATTGAGCTTCTGGTGCTGAAGAGAATACTCCATGCCGACCAGATTGGCGATCTTGTCGATAAACCAGATGTCGATGCCGCTGAGCTCGGAGATCTCCTCATAGGGGATGTGGCGGCGGACCGCCTCGGCAATTCTCCAGATGCGGCGGTCGTCGACAATCTTCAGATCTTCCATGAACTGCTCGGAGTCGAGGTCACTGAAGTCGTACGACATAAGGGAGTCGACGTGCTGTTCGAGGGAGCGGATGGCCTTCATGAGTGCACCCTCGAAGTTGGAGCAGATGGCCATGACCTCGCCGGTCGCCTTCATCTGGGTCGTCAGGGTGTGCTTGGCTGTGATGAACTTATCAAAGGGCAGACGCGGCATCTTGACGACGCAGTAGTCCAGCATGGGCTCGAAGGACGCATAGGTCTTCTTTGTGATGGCATTGGGGATCTCGTCCAGGGTGTAGCCGAGTGCGATCTTGGCTGAGACCTTGGCGATCGGGTAACCTGTCGCCTTGGAGGCAAGAGCGGAGCTGCGGCTGACACGGGGGTTGACCTCGATGACGCAGTACTCGAAGGAGTTGGGGTTAAGGGCGTACTGGACATTGCAGCCGCCTGTAATCTTCAGCTCCTCAATGATGTTGAGGGCTGAGGTTCTCAGCATCTGATACTCTTTATCCGACAGGGTCTGCGACGGTGCGACGACGATGGAGTCACCTGTGTGAACACCGACCGGGTCGATATTTTCCATGTTACAGACGGTGATCTTGTTGCCCTTGGCGTCGCGCATGACTTCATACTCGATTTCCTTCCAGCCGGCGATGGACTTCTCGACCAGAACCTCGTGGACGCGGGACAGGCGGAGGCCATTTTCAAGAATCTCTCTCAGTTCCTTCTCGTCATGGGCGATACCGCCGCCGGAACCTCCGAGTGTAAAGGCCGGACGAAGGACGACCGGAAGTCCGATCGTCTTAGCGTACTCGACGCCTTCCTCGACAGCATGGACGACCTGGGATGGGGCGATCGGCTCGCCGATCTTCTCCATGGTATCCTTGAACATCTGACGGTCCTCAGCCTTCTTGATGGTGAGGGAGGTGGTGCCGATGAGCTTCACTTCCGGATGCTCATCAAAATACCCAGTGTCAGCCAGCTCCATGGCCAGATTGAGCCCGGCCTGACCGCCGAGAGTAGGAAGGACAGAGTCCGGATGCTCTTTTTCGATGATCTTCTTGATGACATCGGTGGTCAGCGGCTCAATATAAACCTCATCCGCGATGTCCTTGTCGGTCATGATGGTCGCGGGGTTGCTGTTCAGGAGGACGACTTCGAGGCCCTCCTCATGAAGTGCGCGGCATGCCTGCGTTCCAGCGTAGTCAAACTCAGCGGCCTGGCCGATGACAATCGGGCCGGAACCGATGACGAGTACTTTCTTAATGTTCTGATTCTTAGGCATCCTTCGCTCCTTTCATTATCTCAAGAAAACGGTCAAAGAGGAAATTGGCGTCCTGGGGTCCCGGGCAGGCTTCCGGATGGAACTGCACGGTGAAAATGTTCTTTCCTATATACTTGAGACCTTCGTTGGTGCCGTCGTTGACATTTTCAAATGCCGGAACAGCGACGTTCGGGTCAAGGCTCTTCGTGTCAACCGCGTAGCCATGATTCTGGGAGGTGATGTAGACTCTTCCATCCCCCATGAGATCGCGGACCGGATGGTTGCCGCCGCGATGGCCGTATTTGAGCTTGTAGGTGTCAGCACCTGTCGCGAGAGCCATGAGCTGATGACCCAGACAGATGGCGAAGATGGGGATATCCGTGTCATACAGTTTCCTGATCTCTTTGATGATCTCTGTACACTCCTTGGGGTCGCCCGGGCCGTTCGACAGCATGATGCCGTCCGGCTGTCCCGCCAGAACTTCCTCGGCTGGCGTAAATGCCGGATAGATGGTGACGTCGCATCCGCGCTTTGCAAGGTTCTGGGCGATATCCTCCTTCATGCCGAAATCGTAGAGGGCAACTTTGAAACCATCCCCTGCGATATGGCGGGGTCTGACGCAAGTCACTTTAGCGACCACTCCCCTGGGAGAGTATGCCTTGAGGCGCGGGATGACATCTTCGAGCACATAGGGCTCGGTTGTGATCATTCCGTTCATGGTTCCCTTCTCGCGGAGAATTCTCGTGAGGCCTCTGGTGTCAATGCCGGAGATGCCCGGGATGTCATTTTGAATTAAATAGTTCTGGATTGTTCCTTCCGAGCGGAAGTTATTGGGGAGACGGGAGAGCTCGCGGACGATATAGCCGTCCGGCCAGGGCTGGCCTGACTCGGAGTCCTCGCGGATAATTCCATAATTGCCGATGAGGGGATAGGTCATGCAGACAGCCTGTCCTGCGTAGGACGGGTCCGTCAGAACTTCCAGGTATCCGGTCATCGAGGTATTAAAGACGATTTCGCTGATGCATGTTCTTGTCGATCCGATGGAGGTACCTGTAAAGACCGTACCATCTTCCAAAATGAGGGACGCTTTCACCTTTTAACCACCTTTCTTTTTTGCTTGCACTATTGTACACTACCGTTCTGCCATTTTCAAGGCAGAGGAAGACGTGTTTCTTCTTTCAATTTTATTCGTTACAGTTCACGGTCAGCCAAGGTGCCTGTGGAAAGTACTTCCTCCGCGGACATCCCCGTGAGGATCCACTCCGGAAGTACTTTCCACAGGGCACCTGTTTTTAACATGAGAACTGTAACTCATTCAGGTTACTGGCCATAAATGACCTCAGAGCGAAGCAAAAAGATCTTCCTCTCAGGCGCATTCGATTTTCGCCGCCTGCTTTTGCGGCGAAAATTACTAAGCCAGAGAGGAAGATCTTTTTGCGCAGCGACGGTCTGGCCTGTCTGCGAACGATAACCTTTTCCCTATTATACACAGCATTTTAAAAAAAGCGACAGCGTTCCTCAATAAATGCATAATTATTCACGAAAAACGAGTAAAAATCATGGTCTCCAGGAAATGCGAGGCACACGTATCCTTTTTGAGTTACAGTTCACGGGGCAGCCCGGCGCGGAGCACAAAGGTCTTCTTCCGGAGCGCATTCGATTTTCGCCGCCTGCTTTTGCGGCGAAAATTACT
>OMTP01000140.1 GCA_900313955.1 uncultured Lachnospiraceae bacterium
GGGGTACAGATCAGCCTTTCTGACCCCGCATTTTCCCATTTCCATTCATTTGCGATGTACGCTGCCCCGCAAATGCTGAAAAAAGGCTTTTTCTGTGGTCGATCTTTGCACTTCCATGCTATACTCAGCATGCAATGGCATTGAAGCAGAGGAGGAAACGCAACATGAAGATCACAACAGGCGCCATTTCCATGTCCGAGGCGGTGCGGGACAGCTTTCCGGTCGGGGCGGTCGTCCTCGACATCGAGACGAAGACCCGCATGCGGCGGACCAGCAAAATCATGATGGCTGTGGGCATCTTGAGGACGCCCGAGGGGGCCAAAAGGACCGAGTGGCTCCTGGAAAATGACGGCGACGAGAAAGATCTTGTCTGGTCGCTCATGCATTTTCTGGAAAATGCATCCACTGTCATCACCTACAACGGCACGTCCTTTGACATCCCGGTTCTCAAAAACAAATGCGAAAAATACGGGATTGCTTTCCCGGAAAATGCTTCGCAAGCCAGCACCTGCGGAAACTTATCTTCTGATATTTCGAGCCACAAAAGCCAGGGTGGAATGGAAAA
Organism: uncultured Lachnospiraceae bacterium; assembly: GCA_900313955.1. Lineage (GTDB taxonomy): Bacteria > Bacillota > Clostridia > Lachnospirales > Lachnospiraceae > Chordicoccus. The sequence continues at coordinate 566 of OMTP01000140.1, forward strand.
GGGGATTTCCCGAAAAGATGGCAAGATTTTCCGCGACCTCATGAGGGAGGACCGCGACCTTGTCACGATTTTTGCCCTGCCGTCGAGGAAACTCCGGGACTTCGGCCTCCTCTTCCCCGGCGACGAGGACTTTCTGACTGCCGACGACGCTGTCTGCACCATGAAACTCCTGGGACTCGACTCCGTCCATACCCTTCTCGGGGGCGACTATGCGTCAGCTAAGACCAGCTGTGACGAGGACCACCTCTTTTTTGCGATCGAGACGACATATGCTTTTCCAGGGCATCTGTCTATCTCGGACGGGATCTACCACCTGACCATGGAGGGAAGAGAAGCCCATCTCTCGGTGAAGATCGAGGACGGCCGCATCCGTCACTACTATCCCGACGTCAAAAACTATGTCTACCTGCCGCTCGAGGGCTACGCCATTCACAAGTCCCTCGCCGACATGGTCGAAAAAGGGCATAAAGAAAAAGCAGTTCGCGAGAACTGCTTTTCCCTCGTACGCATAACCGACCGCTTCCTTGCGGACGCGGGACAGATCCGCAGTTACCTGTCATCCGTCTTTACTTTTCTGAGTTCGCGAAAATAAGTCTGCCAAGAGAGGTCTCATCGGCAGGTCGTCGCCAATCAGGCCGCAAGACCAAAACCAGCGGCATTTTCACTTTCATGAAAAGCCGCCGGAATTCATTTCTTGCAAACCATTCGATTACTCTTCGGTCTCGTCTCTGCGGTCATTTTCGAGAGCCTTCATGCTGAGAGAGATCTTGTGATCCTCTGCATTGAAGTCCACGACCTTAGCCTCGATCTCCTCGCCGATCTGAAGAACATCAGACGGCTTGTCGACATGCTGTCTGGAGATCTGGGAGACATGAAGGAGTGCGTCGACGCCCGGAAGGAGCTCGACAAATGCACCGAAATCCGTCATTCTGGCAACCTTGCCGCGGACAACTGTGCCGACAGCAAACTTGTCAGCTGCCTCGATCCACGGATTCTGATCCGGGAACTTAAGGGACAGTGCAATCTTGTCTTCCTTGATGTCCTTGATGAGGACAGTGACCTTGTCACCGACATGGAAGTTCTTGTGTGGATTCTCGACGCGACCCCAGGACATCTCGGAGATGTGAAGGAGTCCATCTGCGCCGCCCAGATCGATGAATGCGCCGAAATCTGTGACGTTCTTGACGGTACCCTCGACGACATCGCCCGGCTGAATTCTTGCGAACAGCTCCTTGGCTGCCTCAGCCTTTCTCTCCTGAAGGAGATGACGGCGGTCACCGATGATTCTTCTTCTTCTCGGATTGAACTCAGTGATTCTGAACTCAATCTCCTGTCCGGCATACTTGGACAGATCCTTCTCGTAGACATCAGAAACGAGGCTGGCCGGGATGAAGACTCTCGTGTCCTCGACAAGGACAGTAAGTCCACCCTTCAGTACCTGGGAAACCGGAGCGGTGAGGATCTCCTGGTTCTCAAATGCCTCTTCGATTCTCTTGTTGCCCTTCTCCTGGGCAAGGCTCTTATAAGAAAGAATGACCTGACCTTCGCCATCGTTCACTTTCTTGACTTTGACTTCGATCTTGTCACCCGGCTGCATCTTTGTTGTGAGATCAAGGCCGCTCTCGTTGCTGTACTCATCCTTTGTCAGGACACCGTCGGACTTATACCCAATATTGAGATAAGCGACATCCGGCTTGACATCAAGGACTGTGCCCTCAACAACCTCTCCATTCCTGATAGTTTTGAAGCTCTCGTTAAGCATCTGCTCAAAACTTTGTTCCTCTGACATGCTGTGAAACCTCCTGGATAATAGTATTTGGGGTGGACGCCCCCGCAGTAATACCTACACAACTATCGGATTGGAAATCAACGTGTACCAAGTCTTCCTGAGTTTGTATGTAGTAAGTATTCTTACACTGGCTCCGACAGATATCAAACAGCTTCTGGGTGTTCGAGGACTGTCTGCCCCCGATCACGATCATGACGTCTGATTGCTTCGCCAGGTCCAACGCTTCTGTCTGCCGTTCACAAGTAGCATTACAGATAGTGTTTTTAACTCTTACATGATACCCCAAACTCTGTATAATTTCAACTATTTCTAGAAATTTTGACGAATTGAATGTGGTCTGGGACACAATAGTGATCGGTTTTTCTTTGGGGAGGGCAAGATTCCTCGCGTCAGAGGCATTTTCCACAACCGTGCAGGGGCCTCCGACCCATCCCCGGATGCCCTGGACCTCGGGGTGGTCGGGATTGCCGACGATGACAATGGCATTTCCCTCCTTATATTCCTCGCGGACAATTCTGTGAATCTTCCCGACGAAGGGGCAGGTCGCGTCGACGATTTTAGCTCCCGAGACCTCGAGCTTTTTGTGCAGCTCCTCGGAAATGCCGTGCGCACGGATAATGATGACTGCATCCTTCTCCACAGCCTCGTGCGTCACGGCGTCCAAAAGGGAATCGTCGATAATGCGCACGCCCTTCTTCTCCAGGTCCTCGATCACCTGCTCGTTGTGGACGACCGGCCCCATGGTGTAGACCTGCTGCCCCTTCTTTTCTGCGGCCTTATAGACCATCTCCACTGCCCTCTGCACGCCGAAGCAGAAGCCCGCGTGCTCCGCTACCGTCACCTTCATCGTAGAAATCCCCTCTCTTCATCTGCCCTGTGTCTTCGGAAAGTCCGCCATCCTTACCTGCTCCGAACAGGTTGACTGCTCTGCCTTCCATGGACACCATGAACACTTCAGCAGCGTTACAGTTCACGAAGCGCCGAAGTGGCCCACCCGTGAACTGTAACTCAGCAGCCCTGCCTGCCGTGGACAGTTTGTCCGCTCTGCCTTACCTGCAGTGTCAAAATTTCGCTTCCTTTTCGCTTCTCTTTCTGGCGAGCTCGCAGATCTTCTCCGTCACCTGGTCGATCGTGAGGTCAGATGTGTCGAGGTAGACGGCGTCATCCGCCTGGATGAGCGGCGAGATCTCGCGGTTTTTGTCCTGCTCGTCGCGGGCAACGATGTCGGCCCTGATCGCGTCCAGCGTGTCGTGGTCCTCGCCTTTCTCCTCCAGCTCGAGAAATCTCCGCTTCGCCCTGACGTCGGCGCTGGCATCGAGATAGATCTTGAGCTCAGCGTCCGGCAGAACAACCGTTCCGATGTCGCGCCCGTCCATGACGACCGATGACTTCTGCGCCATCGCCCGCTGCAGGTCGACAAGCTTTGCGCGCACAGCGCCATGTTTCGCGACGCAGCTTGCCATGGCGCCGACCTCCTCATGGCGCAGGTCGCCCGTCACATCCTCTCCATTTAAAATGACATGCTGCCCGCCGTCTTTATAAATGATGGAAATGTCCGCTTCCCTGGAGGCCTCCGCAATCGCCTCCCCATCTTCCGCAGAAATTCCCTTCTTCAGCATGAAAATGCCCATCGCCCTGTACATGGCGCCTGTATCAACGTAGATAGCGCCTATTTCCCGAGCAACTTTCTTTGCGATGGTACTCTTGCCCGCACCTGCAGGCCCGTCAATTGCAATCTTCATCATCTCTCCTCCTACATTCCCCGGATCCTGACAAATTCTGACATTCGGGCGCCGGTCTTCCCCGGAGTTGCCGGTTAAAAATCCGGTGGTTTTCATCACAGATCTTTCAGCACAGCGGCAGCCACAGCGGCCGTCGACCAGGCGATCTGCAGGTTGTAGCCGCCCGTGTAGGCGTCGACATCGAGAACCTCGCCGATCATGTAGAGGCCGGGCACCTTTTTGACCGCCATCGTCCCCGGGTCGATGGCGCCGACCGCGACGCCGCCCTTGGTCACAACCGCTTCATTATACCCCCGGAGGGCCGTCATTGTCATCGGAAATCTCTTTGTGACCTGGACAAGCATGAGGCGCTGCCCTTTCGTTATGTCATGGCACTTTGTATCGACGTCGATCCCGGCGACCTCGGGAAGAACTTCCACCATCCTGGCGGGATAGACCTCGCCCAGGACATTTTTCAGGGCCTTGTTTGGATTTTTCTCGAAAATGCCCACCAGCCGCTCGGAGAACTCCTCTTCCGTCACCGCGGGCTTCAGGTCAATCCAGGTCCGGAGGGGCTTCTTGCCGATGAGCGGCCCGATTTTGGCGCTCAAACTCAAAATGAGCGGTCCCGTCACCCCAAAATGCGTGAACATCATCTCACCGAACTCGTCGAAGATCTCCTTCTTGCCGTTTTTGACGTGCAGCTCCACGTTTTTGAGGCTGAGCCCCTGCATCTCACGGATGTAATCCTCCTCACACGTGACCGGCACGAGCGATGGATAGAGTTTGGTCACCCTCAGCCCCAGGTCGCGCGCAAACCGGTAGCCGTCTCCCGTCGATCCCGTCGATGGGTAGGAAATGCCACCCGTCGCGACGACGACAGCGTCCGCCTCGAAAATCTCGCCCCCGGGAAATGCAGCCTCAACGGCGGCCCGATCCTCCGCATTTTCCCTGTGCAGCTGAAAAACAGACGGCCCCTTCTGAAGAGCTGCATTTTCATGCACCACTTCTCCGCGAGCGGGGAGACTTCCATTTTCCGCGGGGAAAAGGACTGCACCGATGACTCTGCCTGTCGACTCATCCTGAAGGAGGACCCGGCAGTCTGTATGGAGGCGGATGTCGACATGATTTTTCACCAGCTGCCGCCTGAGCGCGTCAATGACATCCGAGGAATGGTCCGAGGCCGGGAACGCCCTGCGGCCGCGCTCGACTTTTGTCTTCATGCCCCAGGACTCGAAGAGGCCGATGACCCGGTCCGAATCCAGGGTGTAGAGGGCACTGTAGAGGAACTTGGGATTTGTGAGCACATGGTTCAGGAATTCCTCTGCCTCGCAGGCATTTGTAAAATTGCACCTGCCCTTGCCTGTGATGAAGAGCTTCTTGCCCAGCTTCTCATTGTGGTCCACCAGTGTGACGCGCATAGTAGTATCGTCTCCCAGGAGCGCCGCGCACATCATCCCGGCCGCTCCGCCGCCTACAATCAAAATCTTCTTCCCCATGGAAACCTCCTATTCAACTCAGCTCATTGTACCGAATTCCCGCTCCCCCGACAAGCCCATATATGTCCTCCTGGGGGGAGATAGCTTCCCCCAGGTTACTGTTCACGGGTGAGTCACTTCGCCGCTTCGCACAAAGGCCTTCTTCCTTCACTTAGTAATTTTCGCC
>OMTP01000287.1 GCA_900313955.1 uncultured Lachnospiraceae bacterium
ACGGTACGCACGGTGGTGTGAGAGGACGGGGGTTAATCACCCCCTCCTACTCGATTGTACCTAAGTCTGTATGAACATTATATGATGATGAAGAAGAATAAAGATAACGTTAGCAGGCGAATCCGTGCACGGCAATGTGGAGGTGGTATAAATGAAAGGCATCAAACTGAGCACTATATCGAAAGCCGCTGGTGCAGCTGCCGGTGTCATATCGATCGCATCTGTCTCCGCCTGGATTTCCACCAAATACCTGTTGCGGATGGCTCTTGACAGAGAAGAACCTGTACTCTTAAAAGCCGCAGAAAAAAGAATCAGTGGAACCGAACAGGATAACGGGTTCATCCGGGCCATGCAGGAATCAGCAAAACATCTCGAAGAAAAACCAAACGAAACTATTTCCATCATGAGCTATGACGGCGAGCAGCTGGTTGGACACTGGATTCCGGTAAACCGTGCCAAACGTGTGATTATTGCTGTTCATGGCTGGAGAGGTTCCTGGACACAGACCTTCGGGATGGTGGCAGACAGTTTCGAGCAGAATGACTGCAGTGTATTATATATCGAACAGAGGGCCACAAACCAGAGCGGCAAATATATAGGTTTCGGTCTTGTAGAACGACACGATTGTCAAAGCTGGATTAATTGGGTTGTTGAACGGTGCGGAGATGAAATCCCAATCTATCTTTGCGGTGTTTCCATGGGCGCCACTACAGTTTTAATGGCTGCCGGCTTTGAATTGCCGGATAACGTGCGCGGCATTATTGCTGACTGCGGCTTCACATCCCCTCATGCCATCTGGAAACATGTGGCCAACAATAATCTTCATATTGCGTTCAACATGAGAGGCGTTATCGCTGATGAAATATTCCGTCAGAAGCTGCAGATCTCCCCGGACGAATACTCTACACTGCAGGCGCTGGCTGACAGCCGGATTCCCGTCCTGTTTGTTCACGGAACAGAGGATCATTTTGTTCCGGTAGAGATGACATACGAGAATTATCAGGCCTGCAATGCGCCCAAAAGGCTTTTCGTCGTCCCGGGTGCCGACCATGGCATGTCATACTACCTCGAACCACAAAAATATGAACGGGAAATGAAGCTGTTCTGGAAAGAGTATGACTCATGAACAATAGAAGAAAACTCCTTTCATTGAGCGGAAATGCTGTTCGTACAGCAAAGGCGATTTATTTCTGTATATCTGCCGTTTTCTGTGTCATCGGCATCTTTCTCATAATAAAAAATCCCGCTGTGCTCCGTCATACATGGACACTATGTGGGGTCTGCCTGATCCTTCACGGTTGTGTGGAAATCAACGGGCATTATATAAAGGATCTTTATATGCTGGCATTTTCCAACGGTCTGTATGTTGGCGGACTCAGTATATTGATGGGCATCCTGCTCCTGTTTTTTGTAAGAGATTATGCCGATTTCCTATATGTATTACTGGGAACGGCCCTATTGGCAGATGCATTGGAAAAAATCGAACTGGCACGTCCGGCAAAATCTTTTGGCATTGTGTTTTGGTGGATCATCCTGGGAAGCGGGATCCTTACCGCCGGCATCAGTATCTATGTGATGGCATCTCAGGCAGGATACAGTTATATTCCCGCCCGGAAGGCAGGACTGCTTCTTCTGTCTGCAGGTTTTTTGAATGCGCTGACAGCATTGATTGCAGTCCATGCCCCTACAAAGCTTCATCCTCCGGAGGAAGTTTTTCAGGAAGAGTCTCCCTGGGGGCTGTAAGGAACTTTTCAAACATTCTTTCCGGCCGGAATCAGGGATCTGTGGAATGTGAACGCTCCACACGGAACGGCTGATCACAATATGATTACAAACTAAGGCACAAGGAGGACTGAACATGAACCTGGGAAATAGCTTAAAGAAACTCGGCATCGAACAGACTTTCCGTTATGTTTATAAAGATCCCGAACCGAACATGCGGAAACTAATGGACTGGGCTGATCGTTTTGCCGGAAATGAATTTGAAGGACAGAGAAAAGCCATAAGGGAAGTCATTGAAAACAAAGAGCATCCGTATCATGATTTCGTACTGCATTTATTTAAGGACGTGGATCAGGATGTCCTGACAACTCTTGTCACAAATTTTTTTATCAATGCGGCTTTAATCGGCTGGCCGATACAGGAAAAACTCCGCAATGAGCTGGGCTGCAATATTCCCTGGGCGATCCTCCTGGATCCGACAAGCGCCTGTAACCTGCATTGCACCGGATGCTGGGCCGCGGAATACGGCAACCGCCTGAACCTGACAGTTGACGAAATTGACGATATCATCAGGCAGGGAAAAGAACTCGGGGTGTATATGTATATCTACACCGGAGGAGAACCACTGGTACGCAGGAAAGATCTGATGCAAATCTGCGAAAAGCACAACGATTGTGTCTTCCTCTCTTTTACGAATGGCACCCTGATTGATGATGCATTTGCAGAAGAAATGCTCCGTGTACGGAACTTTATACCGGCAATATCATTGGAAGGATTTGAAGAAGCCACGGACAGCAGGCGCGGAACAGGCGTCTACCAAAAGGCAGTCAACGCCATGGAGATCCTGCATAAATACAGGCTGCCATACGGGATATCCGCATGCTATACGAGTGTAAATTATGACTCCATTACCTCGGAGGAATTTTATGACAAGCTGATCGAAATGGGGGCATATTTCATCTGGTATTTTCATTATATGCCCATCGGAAATGATGCAGTCCCCGCACTGCTTCCCACTCCCGAACAGAGAGAGCTTGTGTGCAGGCGGATCCGTTATCTGCGTGCCAATAAGCCTTTATTTGCCATGGATTTTCAGAATGACGCGGAATATGTGGGCGGCTGCATTGCAGGCGGAAGGCGATATCTCCATATCAATGCCAACGGAGATGTGGATCCCTGCGTTTTCATCCATTACTCGGACTCCAATATCCGGAAAAAGACATTGCTTGAATGCCTGCAGAGCCCCGTATTCATGGCATACCACGATAATATGCCTTTTAACGACAATATGTTCCGCCCATGCCCGATGCTTGAAAATCCACATTATATCCGCAGGATCGTAAACGAAACCAGTGCCCCGTCCACGGATCTGCAGTCACCGGAAAGCGTGGAGCATCTTACTTCCAAAACAGAATCCTATGCAGAAAAATGGGCTCCTAAAGCAGATGAAATGTGGCAGGAGCGGCTGCGGGAAAAAGAATCCCGCAAAGCGTAATCCGGATTATGAAGGAGGAAGTACAGATGATTTTCGGTATGACATATTATCAAATATGCTGGTACTTCCTCTTTTATTCTTTTTGCGGATGGGTTCTGGAAGTTATCTTCCATGCGGCCGCCCTCGGCAGGATCGTTAACCGAGGATTCCTGAATGGTCCGATATGTCCGGTTTACGGGTTCGGAGCGCTTGCCGTTTTTTCCCTTACCGGATATCTGCAGCAATCGGAACTGTATCTTAATGACTTCAGCCTGTTTGTTTCAGGGGTATTGCTTGCCACGCTGGTTGAACTGATTGCCGGGTGGCTGATGGATAAGTGTTTTCATGCGAGGTGGTGGGATTATTCCGATAAGCCTCTGAATTTTCATGGCTACATCTGCCTGGAGTTTTCCCTCATCTGGGGAGTCTGCGTACTTCTGGCTGTAAGGCTCCTGCAGGCATGTGTCGCCAGTCGGCATATTGTTCATGATCCATCAACCTTCGGATGGGTAGTTCTGATAATCTTTTATAGCACTCTGGCAGCAGACCTGTTTGTGACAATATTAGTGCTCCGTGGCTTTAATAAAACTCTGACGAAATTGGATTCCATACAGGAAAGCATGAAACTCGTCAGCAACCAGTTAAGCGAAACAGTAGGCAGCCAGGCAATCAGTGCTGCCCGGCTTACGGGAGAAGCCAAGGTTCAGGCTGCGCTCGGGAAGGCTGAAATGAAAGACAGACTGAACGAAAAATTATCCGGTCAGCTTTCACCGGATGAGGCCCGCCAGAAACTATCTGTCCTGCAGGCGCGCTTTGATGAATTATCCGGTAAAATCAGCAGAAACAACCTATGGGGACAGGGCCGCCTCTTACATGCGTTTCCTTCACTGAAACACAGGGATCATCCGGATATCATCCGCCTTCTCAGGGAACGGAAGGAGGGAAAGTGAAAAATGGAAAAAGATTATTTCCCTGTAATAGAGCAGTTTGTAAAAACCAGGCTTTCCGGAGTCGATCTGAGGCAGATGCTCCATGAATACGCCGGCCCTTACCGGGAATTAATGGCGTATTATCGCTGTGCCATGATGGAAGTAGAGGCAAAATTCAAAGTCCTGAGCGAAGAACTGTCCCTGCAGAGTGACCATAACCCGATCGAAACGATAAAAACCCGGCTCAAAAAGCCCGAGAGTATCCTTGAGAAAGCTTCTGCCAGAAATATAGCCCTGAATCCCGAAGATCTGGAACAGGGCATCAATGACATCGCCGGCGTGAGGGTCATATGCTCCTTTGTCTCCGACATCTATATGCTGGCGGAAGCTCTTTTGAAGCAGGATGATATCACACTCATCCGGCGAAAAGATTATATCCAAACCCCCAAACCGAATGGATACCGTTCCCTTCACCTGATTGTGGAAATCCCTATCTTCCTTCATGACAGGAAACGCCTTATGAAGGTAGAGGTTCAGCTTCGGACGATCGCAATGGATTGGTGGGCCAGTTCGGAACATAAAATACGGTATAAAAAGAAACTGCCAGAATCTATCTTGCAGGAAATCGATCAGAACCTTCTGGAATGCGCCGGGATCGGTGCCATGCTTGATGCCAAAATGGAAAAAATACAGGAAAAGACACTGGCCGGTGCTGCCCCAATCCAAACAGGCACCGCACCACCCTCTGTTTCCACTTCAAAATCAGAACAATAAGAGGCGCATCCATGTCAAATATTACAAAACGAGCACTGGAAGATTCCTTAAAACACCTTCTCCTGAAGAAGCCGGTCAATAAAATCACCATCAATGATATTACGGAAGACTGCGGTGTCAACCGTGCCACTTTTTACTATCATTTTCAGGATATTTACGCCCTGATCGAATGGTCCTGTGAAGAAGATTCCAGAAAAGCCTTATCTGATAATACCACATATGATACATGTCCGTTTTGACATTCATGACGGTCAAAAGGTCGCAAAACGTGTGGAGCTTTTCACAGAGGGGCATCAGGATTTTCTGGATCTGACAGAAAATGACTATCTGTTTATCACCAACGGAAGCAACGTGGAAAACTCCTCCATTGGCGGGCAGGGCAAAACCTGTGAGTATATCCGGGAGATCCGTCCTGGCGGCTCTTTTGATCTGTGGCGTAAAATTGCCGGGCAGGACAGTTCCTTTGGACACCCCGAAAAGTTTTATGGCAATCCGGAAGAATGCAACTGGATGGGTGTCACCGTCAATACGTTAGACGGCAGAATCCTGCCATACATCAAAAACATCTGCCAACGCGACCCTCTGTCAGGCAGGGTAGTCACCGGCGGTATTGTTACAGCCAGAGATTCCGGCTGGCTACTTAGCTGGACAATCAATCGTCAGCCGCAGTTCCATTCACAGCCGAAGGATCAGTGCCTTGTATGGCTTTATGGCCTGTTTACGAACCGGCCCGGTGATTTTGTCAGGAAAAACATGAGAGACTGCACCGGCAAAGAAATCTGCATGGAATGGCTGTATCATCTCGGTGTTCCCGCGGATCAGATCGAAGATCTGGCAACGAACAGTGCCAGAACCATTCCTGTTATGATGCCTTTTGCCAGCGCTTATTTCATGCCGCGCAGCGCGGGTGACAGGCCGGAAGTCGTACCGGATGGCGCTGTGAACTTTGCTTTCCTAGGCAACTTCGCAGAAGTTCCCAGAGATACCGTATTCACTACGGAATATTCTATCCGGACCGCAATGGTTGCGGTCTACACCCTTATGAATATCGATCGGGGTGTACCGGAAGTCTGGGGCAGTATCTATGATGTCCGTGATCTCCTGAAAGCGGCAATCAGTATGCGCGACGGCAGGCCGCTGACCGATATGAAACTGAGTCTTAAACAGAAAATAGCCGTCGGCAAGGCTCTTGATTTCATTAAAGGAACAGATGTTGAAAAGCTTCTGAAAGAATACGGAGTAATCTGAAGCCGAACAGACAGAAAGGGGATGGTCATATGCAGAATACAACACCGATGCGAATCGCAAAAACAGGGTATATTATCCTGTCGGCAGTGCTGTGCATCATAGGGATTAGTTTTATTACGTACCCTGAATCGGCATCAGTGCTGATTGGCAAGGTAATAGGGATCACTTTTTGTTCTTTCGGTGTAATCAAAATCATAGGATACCTGTCCAGGGATCTGTACCGGCTGGCTTTCCAGTATGACCTGGCATTTGGGATTCTGGTGCTGGCACTGGGCGTCATTTCAATGGTGCATCCGGTAAACACCTGGAGTTATACGTGCATTGCGTTTGGCATCTGTGTTTTGGCAGACAGCCTTTTCAAAATCCAGATTTCCCTGGATGCGCGTGTCTTCGGCATCCGTGCCTGGTGGCTGATCCTGGTCCTGGCAATTGCTGCAGGGACTTTCGGGGTATTGCTTGTATTCAGGCCTTCTGCGTCATCAAACATGATGGCAATCCTGATCGGGGTATCCTTGCTGGCTGACGGTTTCATGAACCTTGCTACAGTTCTGTCGTCTGTTAAGATTATCAGCCACCAGGTCAGTGATAGAGTGATCGACGCGGATTACTATGAGGAGTGACAGGCAGGAGGCTGCTGGGAGAGAGAACAGGCGGCAAGCTGTACCAACAGACAGGACACTTTGAACCTTTGACTTGAAGCTCATAAAAAAAGAAAGGGGTAATTATGTATTACGGAAGCGGGAATTATGAAGCGTTTGCAAGGCCTCTTAAACCGGAAGGGATTGAACACAAATCAGCCTATATCATTGGATCCGGGCTGGCAGCCCTTTCCGCGGCCTGTTACCTGGTGCGTGACGGGCAGATGGATGGTGAGAGGATCCACATACTGGAGAAAGAGGAAGTGGCAGGTGGGGCATGTGATGGCATGCGGTACGACAAAGTAGGTTATGTGATGCGGGGCGGCAGGGAAATGGATAACCATTTCGAATGCATGTGGGATCTGTTCCGGTCAATTCCCTCTATAGAAACGGAAGGGGTTTCCGTCCTGGATGAGTATTATTGGCTGAACAAGAAGGATCCGAACTTTTCCTTGTGCAGGGCAACAGAAAACCGGGGTGAAGATGCCCATACGGATAAGAAATTCGGCCTTTCTGATAAGGCGTCCAGGCAGCTGATGAAGCTTTACCTGACCCCGGATGAACAGCTGTACAATAAGCGGATTACGGACGTTTTTGATGACGAAGTGCTTGGTTCCAATTTCTGGCTGTACTGGCGTACGATGTTTGCTTTTGAGAACTGGCACTCCGCGCTGGAAATGAAACTGTATATGCAACGGTTTGTACATCATATCAGCGGCCTGCCGGATTTCACAGCTTTGCGCTTTACGAAGTATAACCAGTATGAATCCATGATCCTTCCGATGACCAGGTATCTTGAAGGACATGGTGTGCTGTTCCATTATGGGGTAAAGGTGGTCAATGTACGGTTCACTATCACAGATACCAAAAAGGCCGCCCGAACCATTGAAATTCAGAAGGACGGAAAAGCAGATACAATCATGCTGACGGAAGACGACCTGGTATTCATCACCAACGGCGGCTGTGTGGAAAACTCCACCATCGGAAGCCAGGAAGAATGCGCCGGTTTCAATAGGGAAATCCAGCCTGGCGGCGGATGGGACATGTGGAGGAAGATCGCCGCACAGGATGACTGCTTCGGGAATCCGGATAAATTCTGCTCCAATCCCGAGCAGACCAACTGGATGAGTGCCACCGTGACCATCATGGATCATAAGGTTATCCCGTATATCAAAAATATCTGCCACAGGGATCCGTTCTCAGGCGGCGTGGTTACCGGTGGGATTGTCACCTGCAGGGACTCATCCTGGCTCCTGTCCTGGACGGTCAATCGCCAGCCGCAGTTTAAGGAACAGCCGAAGGACCAGTGCCTGGTCTGGGTATATGGCCTGTTCACAGATAAACCTGGCGATTACGTGAAGAAACCAATGCGTGAGTGTAGCGGGAAGGAGATCTGTGCCGAATGGCTTTACCATCTCGGGGTGCCGGAAGAACAGATTGACGAAATGGCGGAATACAGCTGCAACACAGTCCCGGTCATGATGCCCTATATCACAGCATTCTTCATGCCCAGGCAGGCCGGGGACCGACCGGATGTCGTCCCGGAAGGAGCTGTAAATTTTGCTTTCCTGGGCCAGTTTGCTGAAACGAAAAGGGATACCATATTCACGACGGAATACTCCATCCGGACCGGGATGGAAGCGGTATATACCCTTCTGGATATAGACCGTGCGGTGCCTGAGGTGTGGGGTAGCACATACGACATACGTGACTTGCTGCACGCAACAATTGCCCTGCGGGACGGGAAACCGCTTTATGACGGATTGGACACGGGTGAAACTAATCCGGTCGTAATGCTGGCGGCCAGGCAGGCTTTAAAGAAAATCAGTGGTACGGAGATCGAAAAACTGCTCCAGGAGTATGGGGTGATCATAAATACGGGAGAATCTGACGGTAGCACGGTCAGGAAAGCTGTATCCGGTGCCCTGCATTCAGTGGGATCGAAGGCGGAAGAGATTCGTCAAATGCCAGACGATAAGAAAAAAATAGCCAAGGCAGCCGTGGCAGGCGCAGCGGCAGTTGTTGTGGCTGGAAAAATCAGGAAGAGGAGGGGATGATATGTTTGAAAAAGTAAATCCTGCCCACCCGGATAAAGTGGCTGACCGCATTGCGGGGGCCCTCGTGGATCTGGCTTATCAGAAGGAAGAAAATCCAAGGATTGCCGTGGAAGTTCTGATCGGCCATAGTGAATGCAGCATTATTGCTGAGACATCTGTTCATCTGGGTGAGGGGGATGTGCAGTCAGTTGTGGAGAGGATTGCCGGGCATGTCCGTACGGATTATAAGGAAGTCCCGCAGGATGAGCACCTTGCAAGAAACCAGGAACATGGCCTCCGCTGCGGAGATAATGGGATCTTCAGGGGGACGCCCGTCACAGAAGAACAGAAACGGCTGACCAATATTGCACAGGAGCTTTATCAGCAGTATGAAAGCGATGGAAAATATATTCTTTCCGGGAAACGACTGATCCTGTGCCAGAGCAATGCGGACAGCGACCGGATCAGAAATATGTATCCTGACGCTGAAGTGAACCCCCTTGGAGAATGGATCGGCGGTACAGGTGTGGATTCTGGTGCCGTCAACCGGAAGCTGGGCAGTGACATGGGGGATTCGGTCACGGGCGGAGGGCTGCACGGCAAGGATCTGTCCAAAGCAGACGTCAGTGTTAATATTTACGCATGGCTGCAGGCTCAGGCGCAAGGGCAGACGGTGGAATATACGTGCGCGATCGGGGACAGCATGATTGCAGGGATCCCGTATGAGGGCATTGTGGATACAGCACGCAGGTATATAAAAGAAATCGGCGGATTCGAAAAGTTCGCGGAGTGGGGGTTGATCAGGTAGGAGCGGACTTTTCCAGCGGTCTTTTGGATGCGCAGGAGCATGGGACGTGGAAAATGAGGGGAAAAAGCCGGATCTGCAGGCTCACAGGAAAGATATGGGGAAAGGAGATTGCTATGGCAGGAAAAATCGCGCATGCGGCGGAGAGGAAAGGGTTTGAACTGGCCCTTAATGGTGTCATGAAGAGGGCACAGGGAAAAAGGAACGAGGGGTATGTCGAGGTAATCAACGCGGTCGAAAAGGTGTTGGGGGATGGCTGGCCGCCTTCTGCCTATGAAAGCCTCAGGGATGCTTTTGGCAGTGACGGGAAATGGTCACAGTATTTTGACAGACTGCTGGAACGCGCGGATCTGCAATATCTGAAAGGACTTGTCATGGCCTTTGGTTTTGAAGGAGGCTTTACCGGCTTCCGGCAAACCCGAAAAAATGCAGAAAAATATGGATGCGGGATCCCGTGGATCATCCTCTTTGATCCGACAAGCGCGTGCAACCTCCACTGCACGGGATGCTGGGCATCAGAGTATTCCCGGACGCTGAACCTGTCCTTTGAGGAGATGGACCGCCTTGTCACAGAAGGAAAGGAACTAGGGATCCACGCCTATATCATGACCGGCGGGGAGCCGATGGTGCGGAAAAAGGATATCGTCAGGCTTGCGGAGAAGCACAGCGACTGCGGTTTTATGCTCTTTACGAATGGAACGCTTGTAGACCAGGATTTTTGTGATGACATGAAGAGGTGCAGAAACATTGTACTCTCCATGAGCATTGAAGGAAACAGGGATGCTACGGATTTAAGGCGCGGGGACGGCACGTTCGATAAAGTGATGGCGGCTATGGACCTGCTCAGGGAAAACGGGCTGGTCTACGGTACCTCAATCTGTTACACAAGAGCAAACTGCGAAGCGGTCACATCGGATGAGTTCCTGGATTTCCTGATTGACAAAGGAGTTTCTTTCAGCTGGTATTTCCACTTTATGCCCATCGGGATGGATACGGGCATGGAGCTGGTACCTACTGTAGAGCAGCGGGAATACATGTACCACAGGATCCGTGAAATCAGGGGATTTGAAGGCGGGAAGCCTATCTTCTGCATGGATTTCCAGAATGACGGGGAATTCGTCAGCGGATGCATAGCCGGAGGCAAGTATTACTGCCATATCAATCCAAACGGGGATGTGGAGCCCTGCGTCTTCATCCATTATTCCGGCGCAAACATCCATGATAAGCCTCTGCTGGAATGCCTGCAGCAGCCGCTGTTTAAAGCTTACCAGGAAGGACAACCTTTCAATGAAAACCTCCTTCAGCCCTGCCCCATGCTGGAAAACCCGGAGAAGCTAAAGGAAATGGTGATCCGGACAGGAGCGAAGAGCACGGATATGATGGAGCCGGAAAGCTGTGACCACCTTTGCACCAAATGCAGCCATTATGCGGAGGAATGGGGTGAAAGAGCGGAAAAACTCTGGAGAGCCAGCCATCCGGGCATATAGATTCCTTCCTGAAAGCACGGACATGAGGAGACAAAGATCTTTATTATAGGATCAAGGCACATGGGTAGAAATGATATAGTGCTTAAAAAAAGCATTAAATATGCCACAAGGATGGTGATTCCTGTATGTTTGGCAGGAGTTCTGTATCTTCTTTTCGTCTGGTACGAAGAAAGCGGGCTAGGTGAGCGCCTGGACTTTGAAAACTCGCTTTTATAAACTGGAGGAAGGCAGAGCAGAATTCAACTGGATAAAGAAACCACAATGAAATAATGCGATGGGCTCTGGCCGGGAAAGGAAATGCAGCCTATGAATATGGACATTGCTGATATATCCAATGAATTGGTATACCGAACATATCTGATCAATAAAGACAGAATATGGGAAAAGCTTTCTGATCTCAGCATCATAGAATATGTCGCCCTTCACCGGATTTCGGAGGTTGGGCAGAAAGAAGACCGCACATATTTTAAGGATCTTTCCGACAGCATGAAAATCACTGAACGGCAGGTTTCGAAACTTACCGGTGAATTGAGAGACCGTGGACTGATCCTATGGTCCTATGAAGGTGATGGCAGCAGGGGAACCTATATTACAATAACGGATGCAGGCCAAATGCTGCTGGAGAAGAACGAAAAACTGTTAAGAGATTATTTTGTGCGGGTAATTGACAGGTTTGGCGCAGGTAATGTTTCGGAACTTCTCCGACTGATGAAACAGCTTGAAGAAATCATGGAAACGGAGTTTTCAAACGGAGGATAGATTAGATGACAAAAAGACTTATTGATTATGCTGAAAAGCATGCTTCGGTCTGTTTTGAAAACGATGCTATCTCTCCGATCCTGTACAAAGAATATGGCGTAAACACTGGCCTGAGGGATGAAAAAGGCACCGGTGTGCTTACTGGGCTCACGAGAGTATCGGACATTGTTTCTTCAAAAATCATAGACGGAAGGAGGGTTCCGTGTGACGGTGAACTCTGGTACCGGGGTTATCGGATCGAAGAGCTGATTTCTTCTATCGGAGACGATGCGTCTGGTTTTGACAAGATCGCTTATCTGCTGCTTATGGGAGAGCTTCCGACGCAGCAGCAGATTTTAGAATTTTCAGATTTAATCAGTCAGTGCAGAACCCTACCAACGAATTTCACACGTGATGTGATTATGAAGGCTCCCTCGGAAGACATCATGAACTCAATGACAAGGAGCATCCTTACGCTTGCATCCTACGATGAAAGAGAAAAGGATACGGATATAGCCAATGTCATCCGGCAGAGTATGCAGTTGATCAGTATTATCCCGCTTTTGGCAATATATGGATATCAGGCTTATGTACATTATGTGAAACATGGAAGCATGGTTCTTCATCACCCGGATCCGTCACTGTCAGCTGCAGAGAATATTCTGATGTTGCTCAGGACGGACAGACAATATACATGGACAGAGGCAAAAGTACTGGATACGGCACTGATTCTGCATATGGAACACGGGGGAGGCAATAATTCGACGTTCACAACAAGGGTTGTGACATCCTCTGGTTCAGATACCTATTCAACGATTGCGGCGGCTATGTCTTCACTCAAAGGACCAAAGCACGGTGGTGCAAATATCAAGGTGATGGAGATGATAGAATACCTTAGCCGCCATGTATCCGATTATTCAGATAAGGATGAAATAGCTGCATATCTTGGAAAAATCCTGGATAAAGAGACATTTGACCGGCAAGGCCTGATCTATGGCATGGGACATGCTGTATATTCTCTTTCGGATCCAAGAGAGCGTATTTTAAGAAAGTATGTTGAGGAGCTTGCAAAAGAAAAAGGCAGTGAAAACGAACTCATGCTATATCGGAACATTGAAGAAATTGCTCCTCAGGTGATCGCTGCAAAGAGACATATCTATAAAGGCGTGAGTCCGAATGTGGATTTTTACAGTGGATTTGTATACAAGATGCTTGGGATTCCAACAGAGTTATACACTGCCATCTTCGCGATTGCCCGTATTATTGGATGGAGTGCTCACAGAATTGAAGAGTTAGTCAACATGAGTAAAATAATACGGCCAGCTTATATGAGTGTCATGAGAAGAAACACTGATGTCTTGTCCTGAAAGGCATATATTTCCAGTCGGTCGCAGGTATCCTGGCAGGCGCGATGTCTGCCCCGGGATATCTGTCAGGCCGGATCGCAAGGATCGCTCAACCTGGGACACAGACTGTCATATTAAAAAGGCAAGTTCGGTACAAGGCTATTTACGAATTGTTTTCAGCTTCTTTGCCTGGTTTCGGTCTGTTTTTGTATCCATTAACCATCGTAGGTTGTCAAGAAAGGTGGAACGTCCCTCGTCGGTTAATTGGAAATAGCCGGCGATAACCTGATCTAATTCCGGCATTTTTCATAGTCAAAGAGCATAAGCAACGGCGTAGTCCTGTTTTTTATATATGTCTGCTTATTAAGGTTCGTGATCAGCCCATTCAGATCAGAGAGCGGCTGCGGAAGTACTTCTCCCTCATCATAAGGATTCTCCTTACAGATCTGAGTAATATCAATTCCTAGGATATTCGCTATACGCAAAGCATGATCAAAGCGGACAGAAGTATCCCGCTGAATGATTGAGTACAGTGTGGTCGGTGCAATGCCGGTGAACTGATCTTTAAGAATCCCTTTGATGATTTTCAGCTTCATGAAGTGACTGTAAATGATACGGTGAAACGGGATGCGCTTTCACCGGCCAATAAGCGCCGCTTTCTCGAATTCGTGCGTACGGATCCTCATTTTAGCAGATATTATGAGGGTATCTACATTCTGTTCCATACGGGAATGCGCATCTCTGAATTCTGTGGATATGGATAAGGGAACAATACTTATCAGCAAACAGCTTCAGCGGGTCGGCACTCGGGTCTATATTGAAGATCAGGCGAAAACGAAGTGTGGGACACGGATCATTCCCATGGAGCCTATGGTGAAGGAAGCATTCCGGACAATTCTGGATCGGCGGATTACTCCGGCTGTCGAACCAGAAGTGGACGGTGTGAGGGGTTTTCTCTGCCTGGATAAGGACGGACATCCTATGCTTGCCCTGCACTGGGAACATTATTTCCAGCATACCCGGGAGAAATTCAATAAAATCTACCGTGACCCGATGCCGTATGTCTCGCCGCATGTATGCTGGCATACCTACTGTACGGAAAAGGCAAAAGCAGGTATGAATCCGGTTCATCTGGCTTATCTGATGGGGCATTCTCCGGAGGATATCAGGGTAACGATGGGAACCTATACCCATATTCATTACGAGGATGCGGCGGAGGAACTGCGTCGTCTGGGCAACCAGAGATCATGTCGGAATGGGAGAAGGTCAAGCGGGATTTCTATGAGTCCAACGGCCTTGAGGATGATGAGCCCGCGGAAAAGCCCGTGCAGCGCGCTTTTGATAAGAACAAAAAGCAGGATACGGGTTCCATGTATACCAAGTCATGGGACCGCAGGGAAGTACAGAAAGCACTGCAGATCAAGGACGACGATAAAGACAGCGCCGGATTTGACACAAGCCTCTTTGTGACAGAAGGCGGCGGCGAATTCCCGGGAGAGTTTGTTGTCGAGAAGATGACGATCAACAATCCGGAGCAGGCCGGAAGAGGAAGCAGCCAGATGTACCTGCACTCGGAGGATTCCATACGCCAGCTCACGGACGCGCTGGGAAGGATCTTTCTTGAGGGCGGCACCGGGAACGTTGTGATCACCGGCGATGAAGGCGCGGGAACCCTGAGCCTTGCCAGGGAACTTGTGAGGAGATACCGTCAGATCAATCCCAACTTTGTCGGACAGATCGCCAAGTCGGAAGGCAGATATATCACAAGAGAGAATATGCTGCGGGTCATTCCCAGGATGCCGTTCGGCGCTCTGATCATTGAGAGAGCTTCCATGATGAGCGAGGAAGGCGTGGCGGCAATGTGTGAGCTCCTGAAGGCGCCGGAGCGAAGTATTCTGATCATCATGATCGACCGCAAGGGCGTTATGGACGCGTTTCTGCATGATCATCCCAGGATGCGTGATATGTTCCCGGCCAGAGTGGACATCGCGGCTTTGAGCGTTGATACACTGTTGGGATATGCGCGGGAATATGCCGGCAAGCAGCAGTGCGAGATCGACGAATTCGGGATCAGCGCGCAGCAGAGCCGGATCCTCTCTTCCCAGACGGTCAATCACAGCGTCACGCTGGAGGATATCAGGGATATCGTCGATGAGGCGATCTATTACGCGAGCCGCAAGTCGCTCTCCAGTCTTGTGGATTCGTTTTCACGCAGAAAGTCGGGCACCGGCAACCGGATCATTCTTCGGGATAAGGATTTTCTGCATTACTGATGGAACGATGTGTTCAGGAAAAGAACACTTTAAATGTTATTGAGTAACAGGTCAGCGGACGGCTCTTCAGTTGCGGGAGTCATTCGCAGGGCATTCTGTGCGGGAGCGCCGCAGAATACCCGGGCAGGAAACAGGGCAAATGGGGAACTGCCGTTTCCTGCAAAGCAAATGCGTTCCGGATTGGAGTATAGTATGGCATCCAGAAAAACAGCAGCGACCAAAAAGAGCAGTACAGCAGCTGCTAAGAAAACGCCGGCTAAGACAAAAGCCGGGACGAGGGCCGTGAGAAAAGCACCCGCACAGCCCGCGGACAAGAGAGTCTTCATTTCTAATGACGACGCTTACTGGTACGGCAACGGAACGCATTATCAGATCTACAAAAAGCTCGGCGCGCATCTGTCGGAAGAAAACGGCGAAAAGGGTGTATTCTTTGCCGTATGGGCGCCCAACGCGAAAGCGGTCCACGTGGTCGGTACGTTTAACGGATGGAACGAAGACCAGCATGCCATGACCCAGTTCAATGCAGGCGGCATCTGGACCCTGTTCATTCCCGGCATTGGAGAAGGTGAACTGTACAAATACTGCATCACTACAACAGACGGATCCAAGAAATATAAAGCAGATCCTTATGCCAACTGGGCGGAGCTCCGTCCCGGAACGGCTTCCAAAGTCGTGGACCTGTCCGGATACAAGTGGGGCGATGCGCGCTGGCTGAAAGCGCGTGCCGGCAAGGATGTGAACCGTGAGCCTCTCGCTATCTATGAGTGCCATATCGGCTCCTGGATGAAACACCCCGACGGAACCGAGGACGGTTTCTATAATTACAGAGAGTTCGCAGACCGTTTCGTCGAATATCTCAAGGTCATGAAGTTTACCCATGTTGAACTTATGGGTATCTCCGAGCACCCCTTCGACGGATCCTGGGGCTACCAGGTTACCGGTTACTACGCACCTACTTCCAGATACGGCCATCCCAAGGATTTCATGTATCTGGTAGATACCCTGCACAAGAATAATATCGGCGTCATCCTCGACTGGGTTCCCGCTCACTTCTGCCCCGACGCGTTCGGCCTTGCAGAGTTTGACGGAACCTGCATCTACGAAGATCCCGATCCGCGCCGCGGCCAGCACCCCGACTGGGGAACCAGGATCTTCAATCTGGCCAAGAAGGAAGTCTCCAACTTCCTGATCGCCAACGTGAGCTACTGGATCAACGAATACCATATCGACGGCATCCGCGTGGACGCGGTCGCTTCCATGCTGTACCTTGACTACGGCAAGAAGGATGGACAGTGGGTTGCAAACCAGTACGGCGGCAACGAGAACCTCGACGCGATCGAGTTCTTCAAACACCTCAACTCGGTGATCCACGGCGCATACCCCGGATTCCTGACAATTGCCGAGGAATCCACAGCATGGCCCAAGATCACAGCTAAGCCCGAGGACGGCGGCCTTGGATTCTCCTTCAAGTGGAACATGGGCTGGATGCATGATTTCTGCGAATACATGAAGCTGGATCCGATCATGAGAAAGGGCAACCACAACGGGCTGACCTTCGCGATGAGCTACAACAGCGCCGAGAAGTACATTCTTCCTCTTTCCCACGACGAAGTTGTTCACCTCAAGTGCTCCATGGTCAACAAGATGCCCGGCTACAAGGTCGACAAGTATGCAAACCTCCGTGTGGGCTATACTTTCATGACAGGTCACGAAGGCAAGAAGCTCCTCTTCATGGGCCAGGAATTCGGCCAGGAGCATGAGTGGAACGAGGCGACTGAGCTTGAATGGTGGAGACTCGAGGAAGGCAAGGACGACAACTATCTCAACATCGGCCTTAAGTACTATGTGCAGAAACTGCTGGAGATCTACAGAAGCCACAAGTGCCTCTATGAGATCGATGATGACTGGTCAGGCTTTGAGTGGATCAACGCCGATGACGCGGACAGAAGTATTTATTCCTTCTTCCGCAAATGCCCTTCCCAGAAGAAGAGCCTTCTGTTCGTCCTGAATATGACCCCTGTCAAACGTGAAGGATACAGAGTGGGCGTACCGGTCCGCAAACAGTACAAGCTTCTTCTCAACAGTACGGACCTGGTATTCGGCGGATCCGGTGAGACCAGCGTTCCCGAAGTGATCAGAGCTAAGAAGGGCGAGTGCGATCACAGGGATCAGTATATTGAATTTGATCTTCCGGCATACGGAGCAATTGTTTTTGAGTTTTCCTTATAAGGTGGTGCGACATGAAAAAAGTCATGAGTCCGCAGAGGATTATCTGGAAAACATACTGATCCTGCGTGAGCGAAACGGAAATGTAAGATCCATGCAGTATTGTTCAGGACCAGCTGAAAATGAATCCTGACGCCAGTGCGCTTTTCCTGTTCTGCGGACGAAGACGGGACCGCATCAAAGCATTATTCCATGAACCGTTATCCGCAGGGTTTTGTTATCCGCACATTTTCTGAATTGATCAGGCAAACAAAAGCTTTTCATGACCTGTTCTTAAAAAATGTGCGGATAACACATCCTAACGCAGCCCACAGAGGCGGGCAAGTTCATCTTCATCGTCCGGCCACTCAGGCTCCTCGTTTCCGATAGAGATGACTCCTGTACCTTTTTCCATTGCCGCGCGCTTCTGCTCCAGTGATGGGAATGCATAATGATCCCTGGTTGTTTGAACATTGGCATGTCCCATGGCAACAGCGATCGCCTCAATAGGAACTCCGTCACGGTAAAGTCCTGTCCCGCGTGTCCTGCGCAGCATATGTGGATACACCGGATCCGGGAGACTGGGATATTTCTGCCTTGTGATGTCTGCATATTTCTTGACGATACGTTCGACATTCCGTTCTGACATGCGATGAACTTCGTCATGGGATACAGTATAGATGAACGGAAAGTCCGGGATATCCGCTGAACTTCCATGGAACTCTTTCATGTATTCCTTTATCAACGGGATGACTTTCTCCGAGAGGGATACTGTCCTTTCTTTGTTTCCCTTACCGTGGATCAGGATATAAGGAATCCCGGCATTCATACAGAGGTCACCAATACTGATACGGATCAGTTCATCAGCCCTGATCATCGTATCGAAAAGCACTGAAAGGATCATTGTATCCCTGCATCCGGTCCTTGTATTGGGCGGTGAATCCAAGAATGCTTTCAGGGTCTCAGTATCTTCAATGATGGGCAATATCTTCTTCTCGATCCTCAGGAAGGGGACCTCAGAAATACTAAGGAATACCTGTTGCAGAGTTACATCCCTTGCCGACGCATAGCGGACATATGACTTGATCGCTGCGAGACGGTTGTTCACGGTCGATCTGGCCTGTTTCCTGTCATCGAGCAGCCAGTTCCTGTAATCCAGGACAAAATCAAAAGTGCATTCGTCAAAACGGAATCTTCTGATAGAGAGATGTTTCTCTTCACACACATATCTCCTGAATACTGTCAGCCCATCCCGGTATGTCTTGACCGTTTTGCTGCTGGGGCTGTCCTGCGGGATATAAACATTGAGAAAGTCCAGCGTCATGGAAAAGAACAGTTTTTTATCCAGTGTTTTAGTCATCTGACCCTCACCTCCGGGAATACGGTGTCCGAGAGGCTGTCCCTTTCCTGTATCATACGAAACGCCTCCATGACATGATGGTAATAGTAGAACGTTTCATTCGATGACTTATGCCCAAGTGCCCTGCTAAGGTATGGGAGCATGACATTCAGGTCCATCCCCTGCAGCATCCATGCATTCATGCGCAGGACCACATATGTATGCCGGAGCGAATGGATCGTAGGTGGCTTAGCAGTGCTCGCCGCGTATTCTGTCTCATTCCAAAACTTCCTGAAACGCAGAGCAAGTGCATCACCCGAAAAATGACGGAAAGGATCGGCCGATGGGAACACCCATTCTGTATCCATTTCCGATTGGTTCTGGTCAATGTAGCCTTTGAGAAGGACTGCAAAGTCTTCGGCCATGTATACCACCCTGTCTTTATGACCTTTGGCATTATATATAGTCATGGAGTTATGGCTCCAATCAATGTCACTGATTCGAAGGTTCACCGCCTCGCTCCTTCTCAGGCCGGTCGTAAGAAAAAGGCGGAAGATTACTTTATAACCTGCGGCCATCCGCGTAACGGCCGGGGACTGATGTCTGGGAACGAAACTGTCGATGACCCGGAAAAGGGCAGCGATTTCGGCTCTCGTCAGGATATGGACCACGGGGCGTTGGCACCGTATCCTCGCTTCCGGGATATACGATACTTTTCCCATGCCGTTCATAAACAATGCCAGTTGCCGGACCACGGAGATTCGTAAGGCCTGCGTCGATTTTCCCTCGCTGGCACGCTGCTTCATCCATCCGGAGAGGGTTTCCGGAGTGAATTCATCCGTATCACCGTTTGTTTCAGCCCAGTATCTATCAAAACAGGCAAGATTATATTCTTCGACATCATACTTATAGCCAAGCACCCGCTTTTGCTCTAAGAGACCCTCTATGTAGGGCGACAGCGCACTTGTAAAAGTAACTTTCTTCATGGTGTGCCCCCTTCTGCCTGGATCATCAGGTCTGCGATCGAGAGCGGGCATAAAGCCATACGTTCATCATCGAGAGACAAGTAGCAGTCAAGGTTCTTTGTCCCCCTATGGCCGATAACATCAGCGATCTCCTCCGGACGCACGCCATTCCTTAACCGGTTTGTCGAGAAAGCCTTTCTTGTGACATGGAACCCCGACCCCCTGACACTGCGGTCAGGAAGGATCCTTTTGAGCGCCCCATAGCAGATAGACCTTGTCATAGGGCTATATGGGGCTTTGGGTTCAACAAAAACATAGTCGTTCTTTGCTTTCTGTGGACGGACATCGCGCAGGTATCTGAACAGAGCATTGCCTACTGCGACAGGCATTGGGATCCAGGCATCCACATCCGTTTTTTTCTGGCAGAAACGAATAGCACGGTTCTTCCAGTCGATGTCCTGCATCTTAAGGGCCACGATGTCGCTCCCCCGCATGCCCATTTCAGTGCCGAGCAGTATGACGGCGCTGTCCCGGATTTCAAGATCGCGCACAGCATGTCTGATGAAGCCCCTGATCGTCTCGACCTCATCAGCCGTCAGCGTTACTACGATGGTCTCCACTGGCGCGGCAGAGTATCCGAGAGCAAGATGCAGGGATGGGGATGATAGGAGTCCTTCGCGGTACAGATATTTCAGGAAGCGGCGAATCCTCCCGTTACAGGCGTTCTTGCCTTCAGGGGAACCGTGTACATCCTTGAGGTTAAAATCCGCAACATCCCCGCTGGTGATCTCATCATAGGATGACAGACCTTTAGATACGATATATTTACAGAAACGAAGTATTGAATAAATATCGTTCCTGACAGTATCTTCATCTATTTTGGTCCTCCGGCGTATGTCTGCGAAATCAAGCAGGGGGCCTGAACACCACTCAGGCAGTTCACCGATGCCGCTGATCCCCCTGGGTATCGCCCGGGCAAAATCAGCCTGTCCAGATGATATATAAATGGAGACCATGAAAAGTGTCCGCCGTGCAGTGATCCATGAGCTGCCCTGAAAGATGTTCCTCACGGCATCAGAGTGTAACCAAACCGACGCGATCTCATCAGTATAACCAAGGCCATGAAGGTCAAGGAACAGATAGAACTGCATGATCGCCCTATGAACTGAATTGACGTAAGGCGCCACATATCCGGCTTCACGGAACAGGGATATAAGTTCAGAGCCTGCCGACAGGAATTCCTCCGCCGGTAATGAACTGCTCCTTTCACAGGATTCCCCAATGCGTCCGCGCTCTTCAGCCGTTAGGCTGCTCATGGTCACAAGTGTTTCAGTTTCCAGTGCATACATGAACAGATATAAGCCCTGTGATGTATGGCCGCTTTCGGCCAGGTAGCGAAGGAACTGATGGAGCGAGGATTCTTCTACGACACAGGAGATCCTTTTCAGATGGGAGAGCCCATCGTGATACGCCTGCAGATCTTCATAAGTGATAGCCGCTACATTCATGATGCCTTTGGACTGTATATACTTTAGGAACAGAGTGCATCTGCGGTGAGCGTTCGTTAGTTGTGAATCTTTAAAACAGGGCTTGCTTGCGAGAAAACCAGCCACCAGCTCCTGATACTTTTCGCAGAGCACAATAGAGGAATACTCCTTACGCGGTGATATCTGGGCATATGTAATACGGCCGTTCTCATAGACATCATTCAGCTTGGCTATACAGGCGGCATTCCCAAAACTGTTCCTGGTATGGCAGGGACCCTCTGTTCTTCCAAGAAGCAGGCTTCTGCCGAGATCTGGATTGTATTCCTGCATTGTCAGCTCCAGGTAGTCAGCCAGCTTATTATAGAACAATTCATGGTATCGTATAGTATGTTCGGCATACCCCCTCTCATTTAAGAAGTCTAAGACGATAGCTACATTTTGATAATAGACTCTCATGGCGATCACCTCCTTATCAGAGATGATAATGCACCACTGAATTGTTATCCGCATGTTTTTTGTTGGG
Organism: uncultured Lachnospiraceae bacterium; assembly: GCA_900313955.1. Lineage (GTDB taxonomy): Bacteria > Bacillota > Clostridia > Lachnospirales > Lachnospiraceae > Chordicoccus. The sequence goes on from OMTP01000287.1 coordinate 21,990, forward strand.
TAAGAAGGAATCGCCTGTTCTTATAAGTCCTCCGAGAAAAATGTGCGGATAACAAAACCCTGCGGATAAGCCTTCTTTTCCGAACATTCGGAAAAGAGTCGGACGGATATGTCCTTATCTACAAGCGTCTTTCAGTAGAAGGCGGATACCAATGGCCCCGGAATAAAGACGAAGTCCGGAACCTTACCTGGCGGGAGTTTGACTGGCTGATGTCCGGTATTGACATCGACCAGCCCAAGGCGATCCAGTCCGAATAAAGGTGGTTTTTTTCGGAAAAGACTATTAATTGGAAAGACGGTCTGGTATAACAGTGATATCCCGAATGAGTGAGGAACTATCATGGCCGCCAGTGCAAAAGATCTCCGGCTCCACGAGCTGAAGGACAGTATTTCACAACTGAATAAAAGGATCGATGCACTGCTCACAGCACTCGAAGCTGCCAATGCCAGGGAGGCCGAACTGCGCCGCGAAAGGGATACCCTGAAGGAGCAGGTAGACTTTCTGACAAAAAAGTTGTTTGGAAAGTCCAGCGAAAAACGCACACTCGATATCCCCGGGCAGCTGAATCTCTTCAATGAGGCTGAACAGGAACAAGGACCTGAGCCGCCGGCGGAAACAATTGTTGTTGCGGAGCATACCCGTAAGAAAAAGTCTTCTCATGCTGATACGTTCAAGGGCATGAAGGTCAACAAAGTCCTGATTCCCCTGCCAGATGAAGAGAAAGTCTGTCCGGTCTGCGGAACACAGATGGAGCGGATCGGCGAGGAATACGTCCGCCGGGAACTGGTCTTTATCCCGGCGACCTGTGAGATCAATGAGTATTATACGGAAACGTACGGCTGTCCCAGCTGTAAAGAAGGGAAAGGTGATACGGAAGCCGCTGTTTTTGCAAAGTCACAGGCCCCGGATGCCCTGATCTGCAAGAGCCCTGCTTCTTCGTCGACAGTTGCCTGGACGATGTATCAGAAGTATGCAAACGGCATGCCCCTCTACCGTCAGGAAAAGGACTGGAAACAGTACGGCGCAGCCATCAGCCGCACAACACTGGCCAACTGGATCATTTACTGTGCAGAGCACTATTTCCAGCCGGTCTATCATTATCTGCACAGACTGCTGCTGAAACGGCAGTTCGCCATGGCGGACGAGACCAGGATCCAGGTACTGAACGAGCCGGAGCGCCGGGCAGAGACCCAGTCGTTCATGTGGCTGTTCCGCAGTGGGGAAGACGGACTTCCGGTTATCATCCTGTACGGGTACACCCCTACAAGAAGCGGTGATAACGCTGCAGAATTCCTGCAGGGATTTCAGGGATACCTGGAAGCCGATGGGTATCAGGGCTACAATAAAGTTCCCGGGATCCGGCGATGTTCCTGCTGGTCACATATACGGAGATACTTTATCGACGCGGTTCCCAAAGGGAAACAGTTTGACTACAGCCAGCCGGCCGTACAGGGCGTACAGTACTGCGACCGCTTATTCCGGCTGGAGGATGCAATCAACCGGCAGGCCGGGAAAGATTACGAAAAACGCAGGCAGCTTCGTCTCGAGAAGGAGAAACCGATTCTTGAGGCTTTTTGGTCGTGGCTTGACAGTCTTCAGCCGGTACGGAACTCCAGACTGGACAAAGCAGTCACTTATATCAGGAACCGCCGGAGCACGGCAGAGACATATCTGGAAGACGGCCGATGCAGCTTTACAAACAATCTGAGCGAGAACTCACCCAGGCCCTTTACCGTAGGCCGGAAAAACTGGCTGTTCAGCAACAGTGTGGATGGCGCTCAGGCCAGTGCCATGGTTTATACGATGGTCGAAATGGCCAAAGCCCATGACCTGAACATTTATCGCTATCTGGAGTACGTGCTTCAGCAACGTCCAAATGGGGACTGGAGTGATGAGCAGCTGGCTGATCTGGTTCCGTGGAGTGAAAAACTCCAGCATCTCAAAAATTGCATGTGAATTATAGTGAATTACTCCAACTTGCAAAAGTTGGGGTAATTTTTTCACACCGCCTTATTATTAGGCGCTTACGATCGGATAGACGGCTAAACCAAAGGTCGGATGATATTTTCAATAAAAACTGTAT
>OMTP01000206.1 GCA_900313955.1 uncultured Lachnospiraceae bacterium
ACATGTCCTCAGCGGCGAATTGTCCTTGCGAGCGAACCTTCGTCATCGATCAGGTCTTCTTTTGAGCCGAGGAGGACATGTTTTTCTCGAAGCAAAAGTGCCTCCCTGAACAGTTACCATTATCTTATATTCAGTATACCATAAATTACCTGAATCTGCCCCATTTCCGGGATATAGACTCATTATAGCGTAAATGCTCAAAAAAAAGACTCCCCGACCGGGTAGTTTACAAATAAGATAAAGGCACGTAAAGTTGATGATGGGACGAGACACAGATGAAACGAAGATGAAATTATGGTATGCTATAAAAAACATACCCATTCAGGAGAGCATCCCTGCTTCGAGAAAAACACTCTACACTCCGTTTCAGTGATTTGCCCCTCAAACGTCTATTGGACGTTCTGCGCTTCCTCGGCTCAAAAAGAAAGGCTGAGGAAAAACGAGGACATGCTCGGAAAGACAATTCGCCACTGAGGACATGTTTTTCTCTCCGCTCTATGCCCGTCCTGAATAGTTACAGTTACAAAAAGATTATGTGAAAAGGGGGTAAGTATGGCAAAAGCAGAAGACTATAAGTGCCCGTGCTGTGGCGCGGCCATCGCATTCGATACGAAAGCGCAGAAATTGAAGTGCCCGTCCTGCGGCACGGAATTCGAAGTTGCGGATCTGCAGACCTATTATACAGCGATCGAGGACGTTCCGGAGGACTCAATGGAATGGGAGGCCAGCGACGGAGAGGAGCTGAAAGAGGAGGAGAAACAGGGGCTGCACTCCTATCTTTGCAATTCCTGCGGCGGTGAGATCGTAACAGACGCCAACACCGTCGCCACAACCTGTCCTTTCTGCGGAAGCAACATGGTTCTCTCAGACAAGGTCTCCGGCAAGCTGAAGCCAGACCTGGTTGTGCCATTCAAATATGACAAAAAAGCAGCCAAGGAGGCACTCAAGAATCATTATAAGGGCAAAAAGCTTCTTCCCAGAGTCTTCAAGGATGAGAATCATATCGATGAGATCAAGGGGGTCTACGTTCCTTTCTGGCTCTTTGACGCATCAGCCGATGGGACAGCGTCCTATCGCGCGACCCGGCTTCGCAGCTGGTCCGATCATGATTTCGAGTACACGGAAACTCAGTATTTCCATGTTGTCCGCGATGGGAAAATGGACTTTCAGGCGGTTCCTGTTGACGGCTCGGAGAAAATTGCCAATGATCTCATGGAGTCGATCGAACCTTTTAACTTAAAAGACGCAGTGGACTTCAATACAGCCTATCTTGCCGGGTACTTTGCGGACCGCTACGATGTGGATGTCAAGTCCTGCGAACCGCGCGCCAATGAGCGCATCAAAAAGAGCATGGAAGGGGAACTGAGGCGCACTGTGAAGGGGTATGCCACAGTGAATCCGACATCTCAGAATGTCCGTCTTACAGGAGGCCGCGCCCGTTACGCTCTTCTGCCGGTCTGGCTTCTGACGACGCGCTGGAAGGGCGAGACCTATACATTCGCCATGAACGGACAGACTGGCCGCTTTGTGGGCGATCTTCCTTCGGACGAAGGACTGAAGGCGAAATATTTTATCGGCGGCGGTGCAATCGGAGCTGCCATTGCCCTGGCCATTCAGGCAGCCATTTTTTTCCTGTGAGGAGGTAGACCATGAAAAAACTGAGAAGATGTATTCTTTTATTGCTCAGCGTGCTCCTCATGTTCAGCATGCAGGTGCCCGTTCTGGCAGATGAAGAGGCTCCGCGCGTTGTCGACGATGCAGGCCTTTTTACTGAAGATGAAGCTGCAGCTCTTACAGATAAAGTGGATACGCTGAGTGAAGAACTCGAGTTTGATATTGTTATCGTCACGACCAACACTCTGGATGGCAAGGACCATGTCGCCTATGCAGATGATTACTACGATGACAATGGATATGGATACGGTGATGACCGCGACGGCGCACTTCTCCTTATCAGCCTTGATCCGGATGACCGCGTAGCCTATATTTCCACCCGTGGCTTCGGAATCACGGCGATGACGGATGCAGGCATCGACTACATGCTGGATAAAATCGTCGATGGTCATTTAAAAGATGAGGACTACTACGGTGCGGCGGATACCTTCGCTGACCTGTCCGAGCAGTTCGTCAACCAAGCAATGACCGGGGAGCCATATGATACAGGAAATATGCCGAAGAAACCGTTCACGGCAGGCGTCCTTGTCCGCTTTATCATTGTTGCAATCATCGCTGGCCTTATTGTTGGCTTCTGCGTTATTGCATGGCTTGGAGCCGACATGAAGAGTGTGAAGGCCCAGAAAAATGCCAGAAACTATGAAAAAGGCCTGGTTCTTTCCCGCTCGCAGGATCTCTTCCTCTACCGCACGGTCAGTAAAGTTCATATTGACCGCAGCAGCGGTGGAGGCGGCTCTTCCGTCCACACTTCTTCCTCCGGTGCCTCTCACGGCGGTGGAGGCCGCAGCTTCTAAACGCAAAAGGTGGCGACCCAGCGAGTCACTGTTTTAGACGACTCGCTGGGGTTCGTCCTTCCCTTTTTTCTCAGACGCGGCGATATTCGCCGGGAGTCATGCCTTTGACCTCGCGGAAGACCCGACTGAACTGGCGCTCGTCTTACCCGTCTCTTTTTTCTGAACAAAAAAAATGCCCCTCACGGGACATTTTTTCTTTTTCATCGAAGGAGTCGCTCTGGCCGGAAGGCAGACCAGCCAGAGCTTACGTATGAAAAATGAAGGAATGAAGGATTATCAGTTGCTCAATTGCCCTCTCCGCCCCGGCTCTCGTTCCGGACTGAGAGTGCTCGAAAACTGATCAAAGAGCAAGGCGGCAATGCAGATGGACCTTATCTCTCAATCAACTCTCTATGTCCAGTATAACGTTTTCTTTGGTCAATGTTAAGTGTAATATTTTGTTGAAAGGGTATTTTTTTGTTCTCAGTTACAGTTCACGGATCCGCCAGGGTACCCGTCGGCCGGCGAGTGAACGTAACGTTCTCAGGAACGCAGCAGGCCCCACCCTCTCGGGTAGGGCCTGTCGCCTGGATCATCACGTCTTATATTCAACCTCAAAGAAATTATTCTTCCGGCTTCTTCTCTTCGGCCGCCTTCTTTGTGGTGCGCCTGCGGGTTGTTGTCTTCTTCGGGCTCTCTTCCTTCGGAGCTTTGGCCTTTTCAGCTGCACCTTCCTCAGTGGTTGCAGGAGCAGCTTTCTTTGTCGTGCGCTTGCGAGTCGTGGACTTCCTGGCCGGCTTCTTCTCCTCTGCAGGAGTCTCTTCTTTTGTCGGCTTCTCGCCGGCATCTATGAGAGCCTCGCCTGCCTTCTTCTCAACAGAGACAACTTTCTCTTCAACTTTGGCCTTTGTCTCCTCGACCTTTGTTTCAGCCTTTTCCCTGGTCTCTTCCACCTTAGCCTTTGTCGAAGCGGCTCTGGTCTTAGCGCGTGTCTTTGTGGTCTTTGCAGTTGTTGCAGCCTTGGTCTTCACGGCCTTGACTTCCTCTTCGGCCTTCTCCCTGGCGGCTTCGATTTCCTTCTTTGCCTTCTCCTCAGCTGCTTTTGCCCTGGCCTCGGCGACCCTGACATCTTCTTCAGCCTTTCTCTTGATCTCCTCAGCCCTGGCCTTCACAGCCTCGAGCTCCTCCTCGGCCTTCTTCTCAGCGGCTTTCGCCTTCTTGGCTTCAGACTTGGCCTCTTTGGCAGCCTCGACTTCTTCTGCCTCGAGTGCCTTCTCCTCTTCGTAATCAAAGTGATCATACTCAAAGATCATTGCACCGTAGGCCGGCAGTTTAAATCCAAAACTGTATGGCTTGCCGTCGCACTCGGACTTGACGGCCTCATAGTCCACGTCCTCGAGCTCGGTTGTGCCGCCGTACCTGGGATCCATGGAATTGAGAATCAGATGATAGTTGCCCGGCTCAAAGCAGCCGACGCGGTAGTCGTCGCGCTCAATCGGCGTGAAATTGAGGACAAAGAGCAGGTTCTTCGTCTGGTTGGTCGGATCCTTGCGGACGAAACTGTAGATCGATCTTGTCGCGTCATCGGCGTTGATCCACTCAAATCCCCGCCCATCGTAGTCTGTCGTATAGAGAGCCGGATACTTGCGGTAAGTGTGCCAGAGATCCCTGACATAATCCTGCAGCTGCTTATTGAGCGGCGTCTCGAGCAGGAACCAGTCGAGCTCGCGCTCCTCGCTCCACTCTCTCTGCTGGCCAAACTCCTGGCCCATGAAGAGGAGTTTCTTGCCCTGGTGACCCATCATATAGGTGTAGCCGGCTTTGAGGTTGGAGAACTTATCCTCGTAGATGCCCGGCATCTTGCTCCACATGGAGCACTTTAAGTGGACAACCTCGTCGTGGCTCAGAACCAGAATGTACTTCTCGGCGTAAGCGTAGGAAGTTGAGAATGTCATCTTGTAGTGGTTGCCTTTTCTGAAGAGCGGATCGAGCTTCATGTACTCAAGGAAGTCGTTCATCCAGCCCATGTTCCACTTCATGGAGAAGCCAAGACCGCCGTCCTCAACGTCGCCTGTGACCTTGGGCCATGCTGTGGACTCCTCGGCAATGGTGACAGCGCCTGGATTTCTGCCGCGCAGAAGGGTATTTAAGTGCTTGAAGAACTCGATCGCCTCCAGGTTCTTGTTCTCGCCATACTTGTTGGCAACCCACTGGCCATCTTTCTTGCCATAGTCAAGATAGAGCATGGACGCAACGGCATCCACGCGGAGTCCGTCGACATGGAAGTGCTCGACCCAGAAGAGGGCATTGGCCAGAAGGAAGTTCTTGACCTCGGGACGTCCATAGTTAAAGATCTTGGTGCCCCACTCCGGATGCTCGCCCTGACGGGGATCCCTGTGCTCGTACTCTGCCTCGCCGTCAAAATCAGCCAAGCCGCACTCATCTTTGGGGAAATGTGCCGGTACCCAGTCCAGAATGACGCCGATGCCTTTCTGATGGAAATAGTCCACCATGTAGGCGAAGTCTTCTGGCGTCCCATAGCGGGATGTCGGTGCGAAGTAGCCCGTGACCTGATAGCCCCAGGAACCATCAAAGGGATGCTCTGCGATTCCCATGAGCTCGATGTGGGTATAGCCCATGTCTGCCATATAGTCAGCGCATCTCTCTGCAAACTCGCGGTAATTATAGAAGCCCTCCGGAATATTATCTGCTTCCGGGTGCTTCATCCAAGAACCGATGTGGCACTCATAGATGACCATGGGCTCCTTATTGATGTCGAAGGTCTTTCTCTTCCCCATCCACTCGTCATCCTTCCAGGGAAGGTTGGCAATATTGGCGACGATGGAGGCTGTGCCGGGACGAAACTCGGACTGATTGCCGTAGGGATCTGCCTTATAAAGCTGTTCATCGTGAGATCCGATGATGAAATACTTGTACATGGCTCCGACTTTGACGCCAGGGATGAAGATCTGCCATACGCCGATCTCATCATGACCTTCAATCCGATTGGCGTTGGGATCCCAGTTGTTGAAATCCCCGATGACAGAGACGCTCTTGGCGTTCGGTGCCCAGACAGCGAAGTAAGTTCCCTCCTGTCCGTCCATTTCCGTCGGATGCGCACCCAGCTTGTTATAGAGATCATAATGCGTCGCATGACCGAATAAATACTGATCCAGCTCCGTAAATACATATGGATTTTGCTCTTGCATGTGTCCTCTCCTCGTTCTCATCAGAATGTTCTTGTTCTCACAAAAACGCGTGAACAGTTGAAAAAATTCATAGTGAACACAAATTATTATATACTCAAATGCGGGCGATGTAAACGCACAACTTCTAATTTGAGTCATGGAAAGAGCCTTTTTTCATCATTTTGCACAAGACAACAGAGGCGCGAAGCTTCTCTTTTTTGCTTCGCGCCCCTGTCATGCAACATACTTCCAAAGAGTAAGAGGAAAAAGAAGTTTCGTAACTGTTCAGGACGGGCTCTTTGCGGAGAGAAAAACATGTCCTCAGCGGCGAATTGTCCTTGCGAGCGAACCTTCGTCATCGATCAGGCCTTCTTTTGAGCCGAGGAGGACATGTTTTTCTCGAAGCAAAAGTGCCCTCCTGAACAGTTACGTTTCTTCAATACACAAGTAAGGCAGTCTTTGATTGGAGGAACTTCCTCTTGCCCTTACATTCACCTCATATTGGCGTTTTCTCTTCCATGGATAGCATACTATTTTTTTAAGCCAATGACACGGTCGTTACAGTTCACGGGGCACCCCGGTGCGTAGCAAAAAGACCTTCCATCAGGGCGCATTCGAATTTGCGCGCCCGCTTTTGCGCGCAAATTTACTAAGTCCGGATGGAAGGTCTTTTTGTGGAGCGACGTTGTGACCCACCCGTGAACTGTAACACAGCCACCGAAGGGGCATTCCATTTCACTTTCCCCACTTGCTGTTTTGGAATGTCTCAAGTAGAATGAAAATGTTTCCATACAGTTGGTTTTGGGAGTATGCTAAGTCACAAATATGAAAATGAGGAGTGTGCGGCCATGGATGATGTAAAAGAGCGCTTTTATAGAGATTTCGATACTTTCAACAAAGCATCTCATGAGTACGAGCAGGAGGAGATCACAGCCAAGGAGTACAAGTCGGTCTCGACGGGCTTCGGCGAATATCTGCAGAGGGACAACCACCAGATGCTCCGCATCCGCATCCCGGGCGGTAGACTGTCCGTGAAAGATATGGAGACGATTCTTTACTGCTGCCAGTACTACGGGATTGAGACCGTCAAGCTCACGACCGGTCAGGCCATCCAGCTCCACGACCTCGACCCCCACGCCGGCAGACGCCTGATCCTGCGCCTTCTCGACCAGGGCATCGTGACAAGAGGCGCTGGCGGGGACAACCCCAACAATGTGACGGCCTCCCCTCTCTCCGGCGTCAATGCGGCGGACTTTTTCGACGTCATGCCCTACGCCGCCGCCTGCGACAGCTACATACTCAGGTACACGGGCATCGAGCCACTGCCCAGAAAATTCAAGATGGGCTTCTGCAGCTCGGGCAATAACGACACCCACGTGACCATCAAGGATCTGGGCTTTATGGCAAACCCGGACGGCACCTTCGACGTCTACGCGGCCGGCGGCATGGGCGTCAAGCCCAGGACCGGCCTCCTCGTCGGCAGCCACATCGACCCGTCCAAAGTCCTCTACTATCTCCGCGCCATGCTGGACGTCTACATCGAAAACGGCGACTACAAGAACCGCTTCAAAGCCCGCACCCGCTTTCTCCAGGACACCATGGGTACAGACGGTTTTCTTGCCGCCTTCAAGGCGCGCCTGTCCGAAGTCATGAGCGAAGAAAAACTGGATATCCATCCTGAGCCCGTCATTTTCAGGAAAATGTCCTCCTCCCGACTCTCAGGCCCTCTTGCCGATGACCCACGCATTTTCCATCAGAAGGAAGAAGGCCTCTACGCCGTCCCCTATCACCCGATCGGGGGCTACATCTCCATGAGGAAAATGGAGGAAATCGACCGCATGATCCAGTCCTGGGAGGAGGTTGAGATGCGGCTTGCTCCCGATGGCGGCCTCTATGTGATCAACCTGACCGCCGAGGAAGTCGAAAACCTACTCCCCCTCTTCCAGGATGGGGCTCAGACCACATTTGAGGCGTCCGTCGCCTGCGTCGGCCGGGCCAGATGCGCCATCGGCGCCGCCGACTCCCAGGCCCTCCTCAGGGACTGCATCAGGGCCGTCCGCCTGGCCGGTCTGCCCGACGGATTTCTGCCCGGGATCTCCATCTCCGGCTGCATTTCCTCCTGCGGGGAGACCCAGATCGGAACCATGGGCTTCCGCGGGGGACGCAAAAAGAAGGAGGACGGAACATTTTACGAAGTCTACTTCATCTCCCTGGGCGGTAGCGCCGTGCCTGGTCATGAAGTTCTGGCGAGCGGCACCAAAGCCCTGCCCGCCGACCGCATCCCCGCTTTCATTGTCGAGCTCGGCCACCTTCTGGTGGATGCGGGAACACCTTTTGCGGTCTGGTACCCGGATCACGCAGAAGAACTTGAGACCATGATCGACAGCTACGCCGTCTGAGTCCCGGCGTCTGGCTGCTTTTCGCCGAATTTTTTTCGCAGATCCCTCTCGACATAGAAAAAGGCGAAGATGTTGAAGATGCCTGCAGTGAGCCAGGCGGCAGGGTCACAGGCGACAGCCAGAAAGTAGCTGTGGGTAGTTATGGAAATGCCGGCGACGATGAGCCGCGTGAAGAACTCGATGATGCCGCTCGCGGTCGGCAAAAGAGCATAGCTGCAGCCCTGCATGGAACTCCGGAAGATGAAAATGCAGGAGAGCGGGATGTAGAGCCAGCGGCTGATGCCTATGTAGACGTTGGCGTAGCCGAGCAGTTCTTTCATGTCGGAACCAGCCGGGAAGAAGAGCTTTGCCGCGAGCGGCATGAGGGCAGGCGCGAGGAAGGTGCACAAAATCGAGTAGACCGTCATCATGAGGAGAGCTGTCTGCACACCCTTTTTGATGCGGGGCAGGTCTGTGCTTCCGTAGTTCTGCCCGCAGTAGCTGGCCATGGTCTGGCCCATGGAGAAAGGTCCCTGCATGAGGATGCCGCCGACCTTGCCGGCTGCCGTGAAGGCTGCAACCGCATTTGCCCCGAACTTATTGACAGCCGCCTGCATGATCATGGTTCCCGATGCCGTGATCGCGGACTGGAGAGCCATGGGAAGACCCATTTTCAGCTGAATCTTTGATGCCCAGCCCGTGAGGCGCCAGTGGCGGCGCAGAGGAACGAGTTCGCGGACATTTTTGAAAATGTAGATAAAGCAGAGTGCCGCGGATACTCCCTGGGACAAAATGGTAGCGAGGGCTGCCCCCGCGACGCCCATTTTCAGATTGATGATAAAGAAAAGATCAAGGAACACGTTCAAAATGGCCGCGAAGACCAGCAGAAAGAGCGGTGTTCTGCTGTTGCCGACGGACTGTAGGAAGGCTGAGAAGAGGTTGTAGTACATGGTCGCGATGAGGCCGCCGCAGATGATGGTGATGTATGTCCGCGCGTCCCGCATGATTTCCGCGGGCGTGTTCATGAGGCGGAGGATGGCCGGCAGGGTGATGAGGAAGACCACCATGAGACAGGCCCCCGTGATGAGGGTCAGAATCATGCCGTTGGCGACGGAGATGCGGATGCCTTCTTCATCTTTGGCCCCGCAGCGCTGCGCCGTCAGCACGGCGAATCCTGCGGTCATGCCGGTCGCAAATCCCTGCATGAGAAACATAATCGTGCCTGTCGACCCGACTGCCGCCAGCGCATTTGTTCCGACGAACTGGCCGACAATGATCGAGTCGGCCATGTTGTAGAGCTGCTGAAAAACATTTCCTATAAAAAGAGGCAGCATAAATTTCAGTAAGATGGGAAAAATGTTTCCCTTCGTCATATCCTGCTTCATTGTTTTCGATTCTCCCCTTCGTTCCAGTTTCCACGCAGAAATGGCTGTGCGTTCCAGTCGATATTTACGTATCGAAAGGACAAGATACACGTCTTTTGCCCACATGTCAATCCGGTAGGCGAAGAAACTTATGGAAAATTTCACTTGCAGTACAGTTCATGAGAGGGTCGGATCGGAGTCAAAGCGCATCGTCAGCGGCGAATTGTCCTTCATGACAAGTTGCAGACCTTATTTTGAAACGGGAAGCCAAAAGGGCTGCCGCTCCAGCATACATTTGCTGTTGCGGCAGCCCTCCTTTTTTCACTGTAAAATCGGCTGCCCGTAGGCAGCAAGTGCATTGTTGATCTTTTCCAGATCAAATTCTCCATGGGAGATGTAGTATTGTAAAATGAGATCCCCGCGGTTGGCGCTGGAAAGGGCATACCCGGCGCTCGCCAGCAGCTCATGGGTCTCCTCAAGATTCAAATGAAGTGCGATCGCAAGAACCAGAACTGTGCTCCGTCTCGGGTGATAGGACGGGTTGCTGCGGATCTTGCTGAAGAGCTTTCTGTCCATGCCAACTCGTTTGTAGACCTCTACATCGGAGAGTCCCCGCTCATCAATCAGACGAAACAGCTTGCTGTGAAAGGACTCGCCGACATTGTCCATGAGCGCATCGAGATCCACTCTGCGGGCATTGGTCAGGTCTTTGGCTGATTTGGACACAGGAGATAACTCAGCTTCCGCAGTTTCCTGCGCCTCATGAGTCCCCTCATTCTCCTCCGCCCTGTAATTCTCGCGGACGTACTCTTCCAGATCCTTCTGCATTCCCGATTCTATACTCACAACATATCATCCCTTCTCTTTTCTATAGAGTATACATCAGGATCGACAAAAAATGGTCGTCGTGAAAGCGACATTTGAAGAATCCGCAAAAAGGGTGTTACTGTTCACGGGTGGGTCACTTCGGCGCTTCGCACAAAGGCCTTCTTCCTTCACTTAGTAATTTTCGCCGCAAAAGCAGG
>OMTP01000144.1 GCA_900313955.1 uncultured Lachnospiraceae bacterium
CCTGCTTTTGCGGCGAAAATTACTAAGTGAAGGAAGAAGGCCTTTGTGCGAAGCGCCGAAGTGACCCACCCGTGAACTGTAACCCTCGTGGCTGTAACGCTGACTTCGCTTTTATGATCTTCCCTTTCGCTGGAAAATACGGTATACTTATGGAACTGAATAAGGCGTGTACATTTTCCAAGAGGCAAATGAACCATTTTTCTTAAAGGGGTAAGAATTGCAGATTCATTTTCATATTGAAGACAGGGAGAAGAGGGAGCGGCTGAAGAGGATTCTGTCTTTTGCTGCGTTTTTGATTGTCCTTTTTCTCATCATGATCGCGGCGGCAATGGGGCTCAATCAGCAGCGGCGTGTGCGGGCGCGGGATTATTCGGCGCAGAAGGAGCAGATTGACGCGGAGGAACAGGAACTGACGGATCGGAAGGCTGTGATTCAAAAGGCTGAGGCGATGGCGGTCGGCTATGATTACGACGGAGCGATTGCTCTTCTGCAGTCTGTGAAAAATTATCAGACGGACAGCCAGATTCAGAAGGCGATTGCGACGTTTACGGCGGAGAAGGCGAAGCTTGAGGCCAAAGACCCGAACAAGGTGCCGCATATTTTCTTCCACTCACTCATTGTGGACACGAGCCGGGCTTTTGATACAGAAAAGTGGGGCACGGAGGAGGTCGCGGGCATCAATGCCTGGATGACGACGGTCGATGAGTTCGACAAGATCATGCAGCAGCTCTACGATAACGGCTACGTGCTTGTGAAAATGCGCGATCTGGTCAAGGAGACGCATGATGCCGACGGGACCGTGCATTTTGTGAAAAATGACTCGCTTCTTCTGCCGGCTGACAAGAAGCCGATTGTACTTTCGATCGATGACTGGAGTTACTATCACACCTATACGGGGCGCGGCTACGGGTCCAGGGCTGTGCTCGATGAAAATGGCGATGTCAAGGTGGAGTACACTGACGCTGACGGTAAGACGACGGTCGGCGATTACGATGTTGTGCCCCGGCTCGACAGCTTTGTTGAGGAGCATCCGGATTTCTCTTATAAGGGGGCGCGCGGTCTTATTGCCATGACAGGCTACAATGGGGTCTTTGGTTACCGCACGGATGCAGCCTACAAGACGGGCAAGAACCTGGACCAGGATCAGAAGGAGTGGCTGGATGAGCACCCGGATTTTGACTGGGACAAGGAGGTGGCAGCGGCCACGAAGGTCGCTGATGCCGTCAAGGCGGAGGGCTGGGAGTTTGCCTCCCACACCTGGGGTCACCTGAGCGTCACTCAAAAGACACTGGATGAGCTGAAGACAGACAATGAAAAGTGGCAGAAGACAGTCGCCAATATTACGGGAAAGACCGACACCATTATCTTTGCCCATGGCAACGACATCGGGGACTGGCACGACTACAATGCCGAGACCAATAAGGTTTACGCTTATTACAAGTCGCAGGGTTTCAATTTCTACGCCAATGTCGACGCTTCGTCACCCTCGTGGGTCCAGATTCGTGACGCCTATGTTCGTCAGGGCCGCATCGACTGCGACGGTCTGCAGATGTGGAGGGCCATCTCCGGCGAGGCCAAGATCAATGTCTTTGAGGATCTCTTCGACGTCAAGTCTGTCTTCTCCAAAGACCGCCCCACGCCGGTGTCAGCAACCGGAAAAGCATGACATACAGCTTGCTTTGATCGTTAAAAAATGGTACTATTTCAAGAGATATTTTTATAATTTAGGAGGGAATCCACATTGAAACCTTGGATGGTAGTCACTTTGATCATCCTCGCCATCGCCGTGGTCGTCTTCATCGTCCTCACCATTATCGGCAAGAGGATGGAGAAGAAGCAGGCGGAGCAGAAGGAACAGCTTGATGCAGCGAAACAGACAGTCACTCTTCTGATCATCGACAAGAAGAGGCTTCCTGTGAAGGATTCCGGCCTGCCTCAGGTGGTCATTGATCAGGTTCCCAAGATGATGCGGCGCTCCAAGATGCCGATCGTCAAAGTCAAAGCAGGTCCCCGAATCGTGAACATGGTCGCCGATGACAAGATCTTTGACGTCATCCCGGTGGGCAAGGAAGTCAAGGCAACTGTCTCCGGCATCTACATCACGGATGTGAAGGCAACCCGCGGCAAACTGGACACCCCGCCGACCAAGGGCAAGGGCGGCTTCCGCAGAAAGCTCTACAAGGCCAGAGACAAGGCTCAGGCAGAACTCGACGCAGCCGAGAAAGAGAAGAACAGTGGAAAGAAAAAAAAGAAGCGCTGAGGCGCTTCTTTTTTTGTTCCTGTTCAAGGGCGGCTCGGATGGGAGTCAAAAACACGTCCTTAACGGCGAATAAGCGAAGTACTGAGCCGATGAGGACGTGTTTTTGATGAAGATCCGCACCCACATGAACAATCCCCTTTTTTGCGCAGGTGTGGAAACGCAGCACGTGCCTGCACCGGGGGCATGAGGGCAGTTGTTACGTCCCCGCGCCCTTAAAAGAGCTGGTTATGATGATATAAAAGTTTGTAATACCTGGTAGTAAAAATTTCACAAAGAAAATCTAAAATTTTTATAAACTTTTGACAGATCGCTGAATTTGTTTGGGCGTCCTTGACTCTTGAATTTTGTGGTGGTATAAAACAGACAACAAAGAAATGCAGTGAGCAGAACAAGTCAGACAGTTAAGACTGCAAGAGAGAGACGGCGGTTGGTGTGAGCTGGGGCAGAGGCTGATCTGGTATCCTCTGTGAGCAGCGCACTGAAAGCATTTTCATTTTCTCATCGGGAAATGGGAGTTGAGTAGTAGGTGTCGCCGGGTCGTCACCCGTCAAAACGACAGCCGATCACTGGAAGATGCATTTTCCAAAGCTGTTTTCCAAGTCGGATTGAGTGGCCGCGAATATGCGGCAAGCAAAGTGGTACCGCGGAAGCGCATATCCCCTTTATGAATTCGGTTTCATACAGGCGGGCTTTCGTCTTTGTAAGAACAAAGGCGGGGGTCTGCCTTTTTTATATGAAATGACCCGTGCAATTGGCGCTGCCAGAGCAAGTGGATCCGGGTAGCTCGAAATTGCTGCAATTGTCTGGTGACAGGCACCAGACAATTGCAGCAATTTCGAGCCGGCCATGAAGGACCCGGTTCTTTTTGCGAAAGGCATGCAGAAAAACTTCCTCACAGGGAAAGGAGAATTATCATGAATAGCTTAGCAATCCTCGGAATCGCCGCGGTCTGTCTTCTCTGCGGCTACATCTTCTACGGAAGATATCTGGCCAAGTCCTGGGGCCTTGATCCCAAGGCTGAGACGCCTGCAACGAAGTACAACGACGGCAAAGACTATGTCCCGTCATCCAAGCTGACCGTCTTTGCGCATCAGTTCTCATCCATCGCCGGTGCCGGCCCTGTCCAGGGACCCATCATCGCAGCCATGTTCGGCTGGGTTCCGGTTCTTCTCTGGCTCCTTGTCGGAGGCGTCTTCTTCGGAGCTGTCCAGGACTTCGGTGCCCTCTACGCATCCGTCAAGAATGACGGCAAGTCCATCGGTATGGTCGTCGAGAAGTACATCGGCAAGAAGGGCAGAAGACTTTTCTCTCTCTTCTGCTGGCTCTTCACACTCCTCGTCATTGCTGCATTTACCTCTATGGTTTCTTCTACATTTAATGGGTTCACAGCAGCAACCGACGGGACGGTCACAAAGAACTACAACGGCGCTGCGGCAGCGACCATTTCCATGCTCTTCATCGGCGTGGCTATGGTGTTCGGCCTCTTCACCAAGCGTTTCAAGATGAAGGAGTGGAAGAAGGCTGTTCTTGCGATCGCTCTTCTCTTCGTCATGTTCGCTGTCGGTATGCAGATTCCGTGGTACCTGACCGGACCGCAGTGGAACCTGGTCATCATGGCTTACCTCTTCGCAGCATCGGTCATGCCCATGTGGCTCCTCATGCAGCCCCGTGATTACCTGACCACCTTCATGCTTCTTGGCATGATCCTCGGCGCATTTGTCGGTGTCATCTTCGCTCACCCGGATATGAAGCTCAATGCCTTCAACGGCCTTGTCGTGACAAATGCGGCAGGCGTCACCAATTATCTCTTCCCGACTCTCTTCGTCACCATCGCCTGCGGCGCTGTGTCCGGCTTCCACTCTCTGGTTTCCTCCGGTACATCTTCCAAGACGATCAGAAATGAGAAGGATACGCTTTTCGTCGGCTACGGCGCTATGCTCCTTGAGTCCCTGCTCGGTGTTATCTCTCTTATCATTGTCGGCGCCATCGCCAAGGGCGGTACGGTTCCGGCTGACATGACTCCGTTCCAGATCTTCTCCGCAGGTGTTGCCGGCTTTCTCGAGGGCTTCGGTCTTCCTAACAGTGTGGCAAATGTCTTCATGACCATGTGTGTCTCCGCTCTGGCTCTGACTTCTCTCGACTCTGTCGCAAGAATCGGCCGCATGTCCTTCCAGGAGCTCTTCGCCTATGAGGGCGAGGGTGAGGCTCCGGCTTGGCAGAAGCTCTTTACAGATAAGTACTTCGCAACGGTCGTCACACTTGTCTTCGGCTACATCCTTTGCCTCGGCGGCTATCAGAATGTCTGGGCTCTCTTCGGTTCTGCCAACCAGATGCTGGCAGCTCTGGTCCTCCTCAGCATTGCTGTCTTCCTCAAGGCAACCGGTAAGAAGCACGCTATGCTCTATCCGCCGATGATCATCATGCTCTGTGTCACATTTACCGCGATCATTCTCAATGTCCGCGGCAACATCCTGGCCTTCATGGCGGGCACAGGCACTTTCCTTGTCAACGGCATGCAGCTCATCGTCGCCTGCTTCCTCATCGTCCTGGGCATCCTCGTCGCCATTACCTGCGGCAGCACGCTCATGAAGACGAAAGCAGAGAAGGACGCAGAGAGCGCTTCCTGATCTTGCCCATACGGTTATCGTTCACGGGTGGGTCACTTCGGCGCTTCGCACAAAGGCCTTCTTCCTTCACTTA
>OMTP01000164.1 GCA_900313955.1 uncultured Lachnospiraceae bacterium
TTCGCCGCTGAGGACATGTTTTTCTCTCCGCAAAGAGCCCGTCCTGAACAGTTACAAATTTCGCAGAAATTCGAATGGAATGGGGAAAATCCGGAAATTGTACGAAGCGTCTGGCGACAGACGCCAGAAAAAGGAGCAAAAATGAAAATCTTTAATACCGCATCAATGAGAAAAGAGGAGTTTGTGCCGATTACGCCGGGCAAGATCACGATGTATGTCTGCGGGCCGACGGTCTATAATTTTATTCACATCGGCAACGCCAGACCTATGATTGTCTTCGACACGTTCCGCCGCTACATGGAGCACAAGGGATATGAGGTCAACTATGTGTCCAACTTCACGGACGTCGACGACAAGATCATCAAGGCCGCCATCGAGGAGGGCACCACGACGACAGAGATCTCCGAGAGATATATCAGGGAGTGCCTCAAGGATATGGAGGGCATGAACATTGAGCCGGCGACGTATCATCCGCGCGCGACCCAGGAGATATCCGGCATGATCGCCATGATCGGAACGCTCATCGACAAGGGCTACGCTTACGAGAAGAATGGCACGGTCTATTTCTCCACGAGAAAGGACAAAAACTACGGCGAGCTCTCCCACAAGAACCTCGACGACCTCCGGAGCGGTTTCCGCAGCCTCAAGGTGAGCGGCGAGGACGAGAAGGAAGATCCGCTCGACTTCGTCCTCTGGAAGCCCAAGAAGGAGGGGGAGCCCTACTGGGAGTCTCCGTGGGGGCAGGGCCGTCCGGGCTGGCACATCGAGTGCTCTGTCATGGCAAAGAGGTATCTCGGTGACACCATCGACATCCATGCCGGCGGGGAAGATCTCATTTTCCCACATCATGAAAATGAGATCGCCCAGTCGACCTGCGCCAATGGAGTGCCATTTGCCCACTACTGGATGCATAATGCATTTTTAAATATCGATAATAAGAAAATGTCCAAGTCCCTGGGCAATTTCTTTACGGTAAGAGACATTTCCAGGAAGTACGACCTGCAGGTTCTGCGCCTCTTCATGCTGTCTGCCCACTACAGAAGTCCTCTCAACTTCAGCGACAAGCTCATGGAGTCGGCCAAGGTGTCGCTTGAGCGCATCCGCACGGCGGCGGAGCATCTGAAGGATCTGGCGGAAAATGGCAAGGGCGGCGAGATGACAGATGCGGAGAAGGCTGTCCTTGACGAGGCAAAGGGCTATATTGCCCGTTTCGACGAGAAAATGGACGATGACAACAACACGGCCGACGCCCTGTCGGTTGTCTTCGAGCTTGTCCGCTTCGCGAATTCGAATGTCACGGAGGGAGCCACGAAGGCGCTGGCCCAGGGAGTTCTGGATGTTCTGACGGAACTTTGTGATGTTCTCGGCATCATCGCCCTGCCGAAGAAGGAGTCCCTCGACGACGAGATCGAATCCCTCATCGAGAAGAGACAGGCCGCAAGGAAGGCCCGCGACTTCGCGACGGCCGACAGGATCCGCGACGAGCTCA
Organism: uncultured Lachnospiraceae bacterium; assembly: GCA_900313955.1. Taxonomy (GTDB): domain Bacteria; phylum Bacillota; class Clostridia; order Lachnospirales; family Lachnospiraceae; genus Chordicoccus. Next base: position 1,490 of record OMTP01000164.1, read on the forward strand.
GGGCCCAGGGCATCGAGCTTCTGGACACCAAAGAAGGAGTTAAATGGAAGAGGATCTGAGAGAAGAGACTTCTATGGAAGGCAGGCGGACAAGGGGGCAAGCGACAGAGGAGAGCACGGCAGCCGACTTTGAAGGCGAGCTCCCTGGGAAGGAAAGGGAAGTGCCGGGGAGTATCTCTGCAGAGGGAATGCCGGAGCTCCCCGCGGACTTTTTTCTCCCGGGCGGCGACAGTGACCGGGCGGCTCAGTACTCTCCGGTTGTGCTCGCCTTTATCGGCGACGCGGCTTACGAGCTGGCTGTCCGCACCTTTCTCGTCCGCGAGGGCAGTGTGCGCCCCAAGCGCCTCAATATCGAGAAGGCGACGCTCGTCAAGGCGGAGGCCCAGTCGGCTATGATCCGCTACCTGCAGCCGGCTCTTTGTGAGAGGGAAAATGAGATCTTTCGCCGGGGCCGCAACACCAAGACCAACTCCGTCGCGAAAAATGCCCACGTCACCGACTACCGCCGCGCCACCGGCTTCGAGGCCCTCATGGGCTACCTCTACCTGTCCGGCCAGACCGACCGCATGCTGGAGCTCATTTCCCGGGGCCTTGCCTGGTACACATCTCAGGGACCGCAGAAACCGACCAACTCGTGAATTTTTAAAAGTTAGCGGCATCTACCCTGCTTTGGGCAGGCAGATGTAACTAACTATTTTTTTGGAGAATTGATATGGAAAAAGATAAGGATAAGAAGATATTCAGCCCCAGGAAGAGCGAGGATCGGATCGAGGGCAGAAATGCGGTGCTTGAGGCCTTCCGCAGTGGCCGCGCGGTCGACAAACTCTTTGTCCAGACGGGGCTCAAGGATGGACCCATTCAGAGCATCCTGAGAGAATCGAAGAAGTCGGATACGATTGTCAACTTCGTCTCTAAGGAGAGGCTGGACGAGATCTGTGGCGACAGCCGCCACCAGGGCGTCGCGGCGCAGGTCTCGGCTTACGAGTACTCGACCATCGATGCTATGCTGAAGAAAGCAGAGGAGAAAGGCGAGCCGCCCTTCCTCATCTTTCTCGACGGCATTGAGGATCCCCACAATCTGGGAGCCATCATCCGAACCGCATGTCTGGCCGGTGCCCACGGCGTCGTCATCACCAGGCACAGAGCGGCGGGACTCACCTCGACGGTCGTCAAGGCGTCTGCCGGAGCCCTCAATTATGTCCCTGTCGCTAAGGTGACCAATCTGGGCCGGACTATGGACGACCTGAAGAAGCAGGGCATGTGGTTCGCCTGCGCCGACATGGACGGCACGCGCATGTACGATCTGGATCTGACCGGCCCCATCGGCCTCGTCGTCGGAAATGAGGGCGAGGGCGTGAGCCGTCTGGTCAGGGACAAGTGCGACTACGTGGCCTCCATTCCCATGAAGGGGGAGATTGACTCCCTCAACGCCTCCGTCGCCGCCGGCGTCCTCATGTACGAAATCGTCCGCCAGCGTGGCTGACATGAACCCACGGGGACGTCGCTTGTGGGTTCACCCGGATCGAGCGGCTGCTGTGCCCCATGCTTTCATCTTCGTAACTGTTCAGCAAGCCTGACGAAGGCGCGATAAAAAAGCACTTCCGAAGTGGACCTTTGAGGGGGCGCTGAACGTCCAGTGGACGTTCGAAGAGCAGCCGACCGAAGCGGAGCGTAGAGCCGCGGAGGAAGTGCCTTTTTTATCGCACCTTTCCGTCGGGCCCTGAACAGTTACTCATCTTCTTGAAAATGGTCCCCTGAGCAGGGGACTTTTTTCTTTCTCTGCAAATGCGTTTATTCGTAATAAATCAAATATAGGAATAAACATGGTATTTTTTTAAGATGGAATGGTAATATTTTCGGATGTTTTGCTTTTGAGGGGAGAAATTTCTTTTTGGGTGCTATACTCTTGGCACGCGGAATCCGCAGGGGGATGAAAAATCCCTGCATGACAATCAAAGGAAGGGGAAGGGCAGAAAGCTCAGCGGGCCAATGTGATGCAGGCGCCGCAGGGGAAATCTGCGCTTTTTGAGGAAGAGCAGCCAGGACGGCTGCGGAAAGGCGGAATCTATGCAGAGAAGAAAAGTAGTTCAGATGGACATGAATAATCACAAGGTGCTCAGAGTGTACGACAGCATTTTCGAGGCGCAGCAGGCCTTCGGATGCACCCATGTGTCTCTGTGCTGTCGCAGGAAGAGGCACTCGGACGGGGGCTACCTCTGGCGCTACGCCGAGGTCCTGCCGGGAGACCCGGGCACCCCGGGCTACCGCTTCCACAAGAACCAGGTCAAGGGGAAGTGAGATGGCTTTGCTTGCTAATTTTATTGAAGAATGAACTTGCATTTGACCGACTAAGAATCGGCCTGGGCGAGCCATCGCCCACGATCTGCTTTTACTGAGACTGCTTAACAACAGGAAAACGTTACAGTTCACGGGGCACCCCGGCGCGGAGCATAAAGGCCTTCTTCCGGAGCGCATTCGATTTTCGCCGCCTGCTTTTGCGGCGAAA
>OMTP01000169.1 GCA_900313955.1 uncultured Lachnospiraceae bacterium
GCCGCTGAGGACATGTTTTTCTCTCCGCAAAGAGCCCGTCCTGAACAGTTACTTAATTCTTTTCATCTTCGTCGGGCAGGGCGTCGATGAGTCCCTCGATGGCCTGCTTCTTGACGTAGACATCAAAACTGAGGAGAGTGATGAGAGCGAATGTATCCAGATACTTCTTGTCCTCAGGATCGGTCGTCTCCGGGAAGACTTCCTTTGCTGCTTTCCACTTGTGGAAGAGGTCGTGGGCCATGGAGTCAGACTGGGAATTGACCAGATCGTAAGCTTTCTCATAGAGATCAGAGATCGAGAGGTTTTCACTGCTCTGGAAATGGTTTCCCTCCAGGGGGAGCAGAAGTTTTTTGATATCCCCTATGGACAAAAAGTCCTTCAGGTAGTAGACCATGATAAGGAGAATCAGATGTTCCTTGGAATATTTCTTCTTTTCTGGTGGCGGAATCAGCTTGTTTTTCGTATAATTATTGATCATCGTCTTTGTGAGGATCTTGTCCTCCGGATAGCGTTTGCAGTTCTCAAGCTTGCTGTCCATAAATGTCGTGATCTGATCCATATAGAGAGGAATATCAGGAATGTCCTCGGGACGGATATAATCGATCTTTGAGAAGTTCCCCATGACTTCGTGGAGAATTCCCCGGATCGCCTTTTTTTCGTCCGCAGGGGCAGCCTCATCCTTCTGGATGTCCGGTTCTTTTGGCTTCTTATTTTCTGACATGGCAATACCTCGTAATGAAATAGGATACATATATCATATGGTTTTTGATACCAGAAAACAAGTCATATTTTTCTAAGGAGAGACAGCTTGGATACCAATGAGCTTTTAGATACGTTAAATGATAAACAAAAGGAGGCGGTTCTTGCGACGGAGGGGCCGGTTCTCATTCTGGCCGGTGCCGGATCGGGCAAGACCCGCGTGCTGGTCCACAGGATTGCCTATATGATCGAGGAGAAGGGAGTCAATCCCGGCAGCATTCTGGCTGTCACCTTCACGAACAAGGCTGCGGACGAGATGAGAAGCCGCGTTGATGCTCTGGTTGGCTTCGGCTCGCGTCAGATCTGGGTCAGCACCTTCCACTCCCTGTGCGTGCGCATTTTACGGGCAAATGCGGACAAACTGGGCTACACGAGGAGTTTCACCATTTACGACACGGACGATCAGCTCTCCACCATGAAGCGCATTTTCAAAGAGAAAAATGTGGATACGAGGTCGATGAAGGAGAAGGCGGTTCTGAGGAAGATCTCCTCGTCCAAAGATGAGCTGGTGACGCCTGAAAAATATGCTGCCCTCAACAAGGATTACCGGGGCTCTCAGTACGCGGACCTCTATAAAGCCTACCAGACGACGCTCCTTGAGAACAATGCCATGGACTTCGACGACCTCATTATGAAGACGGTCGAGCTCTTCGAGAAGACTCCCGATGTGCTTGCGTGGTACCAGACCAGGTTTCAGTATATGATGGTCGATGAGTACCAGGACACGAACACGGCCCAGTTTCGGCTCATTTCCCTCCTCACCGGCACGCACAGGAATCTGTGCGTTGTCGGCGACGATGACCAGAGCATTTACCGCTTCCGCGGGGCCAATATTCACAATATTCTGAATTTCGAGAAGATATTCCCCGACGCCCATGTCGTCTACCTCGAACAGAATTATCGTTCGACCCAGAACATCTTAAATGCGGCAAATGAGGTGATCGCCCACAACCGCGGGCGCAAGGAGAAGCGTCTCTGGACGGAAAATGCGGAGGGCGGAAAGATTCGCTTCTTCCACTTCGACAACGCTTTCGACGAGGCTTCCCACATCGCTCGTGAGATCCGCGGGCTCGTATCTTCAGGAAAATGCGATTATAAGGACTGTGTTGTTCTCTATCGCACCAATGCCCAGTCCCGCCTCTTTGAGGAGAAACTCCTCATGGAAAATGTCCCCTATAAGATTGTAGGCGGCGTCAATTTCTATCAGAGAAAAGAGATCAAGGATCTTTTGGCTTATTTAAAAACGATTGACAATGGCCTTGACGAGTTGGCTGTGCGCCGTATCATCAACGTGCCGAAGAGGGGAATCGGTGCGGCGACACTGGCCAAAGTCGGTGAGTACGCGGCAGCAGGTGGAATTTCTTTCTATGAGGCGGCCTGCCATGCCCAGGACATTCCCGGACTCTCGAAGGCAGCGGCCAACAAGCTGGATAGGTTCACGAATACGATCGGCGTCTTCAAGACAAAAGAGGAGAACGAGAATCTGTCGGTGAGTCAGCTTCTTGAGGATGTGATTGAGACGACGGGCTATGTGGAGGAGCTCAGGGCCAACCATGATGAGGAGTCCGACGCCCGTATAGAGAATATTGATGAGCTCATCAACAAGGCTGCCCAGTACGAGGAGGATGAGGAGAATCCCTCCCTCGGAGGTTTCCTTGAACAGGTCGCCCTCATTGCAGATATCGACAGTGTAGATGATGACGACAATAAGGTGCTGCTCATGACGCTGCACGCGGCCAAAGGCCTCGAGTTTCCCCGCGTCTACATGGCCGGAATGGACGAAGGTCTCTTTCCGAGTGCCATGGCCATCAATTCGGATTTCGGCGGAGAGGAGCTGGAGGAGGAGAGACGTCTCGCCTACGTGGGCATGACCCGTGCCCGCGAATCCCTGACTCTTACAGGGGCTTCTTCCCGCATGGTGAGAGGAGAGTACCAGTATTTCCCCATTTCCCGCTTTGTGAAGGAGATTCCGAGGAGGCTCATTGCGACGGCCTCAGATGATGCGGCGGAATCTTACGCCAATAAGAAAGACTACAAGGCGGAAATAGCGAGAAAGGGCGGTCTCGACCCGGATCTCATGGCTGTCCTGTCGGGAGGAAAGTCCATGGGCGGAGCAGACTCTTTTTCTCGTGACAAGTCTTTCGGGCAGGGGAGATCTTTTTATGGCCGGGATTCTTTTGACGGTGATGGATCGTCCTCCTCTGGAAGAAGCGCTTTCTCTGCCGGTTCCGCTTCAGAGGCTCACAAGCCATGTACAGGCTACGCAGGCCGTCCGGCCTACACCAATCCCTACAAGTCCTCGAGCGGCGCGGCAAAGCTTCAGAAGACCCTGCCCGACTACAAGGTCGGAGACATGGTCCGCCACGTCAAGTTTGGTGAGGGCATCGTGAAGTCGATCACCGACGGCGGCCGCGACTATGAGGTCACCGTCGACTTCCCCTCCTGGGGCACAAAAAAGATGTTCGCGTCCTTCGCCAAGCTGCAGAAAGTGTGAGGGAGAAAGCAAAGCCCCTTTAGGGCACAGGAAACACAATTGCCTGCGCCCAGGGGCTTTTTCCGGTCCTTTACCGGCAACAACTGCATCTTCCGAGCAGATGTTGCCGGCTTTATGGAATTATGAGCGTGAGAGCAGGGCGACCAGCTCGACATGGGCGGACTGGGGAAACATGTCAACGAGAGCCCAGCGCTTTGTGTGCCAGCCGTAGTCCCTCATAACGGCCATGTCCTGGACGAAGCTCGAGGCCTTGCAGGAGACATAGACGATATAGGGCACCTTGAAGTCCATGAGAGCCCGGAGTGTCTTGGGACGGATGCCCTCGCGGGGCGGATCCAGGATGAGGAAGTCGGGCTTCTCGGGCAGAGCGGGAAGCGTCTCGAGGACGTCTCCCGCAAGAAACTGACAGTTGGAGATGCCGTTGAGGCGTGCGTTCCTGTTGGCTGCCTCGACAGCTTCCGGGATGATCTCGATGCCGTAGACAGCCTTTGCGTAGGGGGAGACCAGCTGGCCAATCGTGCCGGTGCCGCAGTAGAGGTCATAAACGACCGGCTTTTCCCCCTGGCGATTCCGGCACACCGCTGCTCCGCCGCCGCAAACTGGCCTCGCTTCTGTCTCCTCCAGGCAGGTTTCTGCGTCATGGCCAGTGATTGCTTTTCCACCCTGCTGCTCCTTAAAGGCTTCCGCGACATAGTCGCCGACCGTCCGGTAGAGAACCTCGGCTCCTTTGGAGTTGGTCTGGAAGAAAGAGAAAAGTGTGACCTCGAAGGTGAGCCCGAGAAGCTTCTCCGTGAAGGCGTCCGTGCCGTAGAGGCAGTGCATGGTCTCCGGAAGAAGGGCGTCGCCGAAGCTGTTGTCTTCCGTTGTCCAGATGCCGACGATGTGGCCGGCGAGGCTGAGAGCGAGCAGTCTGTCCTTCAGTTCCCTGAAATCGTGGGTCATCTGGGAAGAGTGGGCCAGGCAGACCAGAATCTCTCCTGTCGCCTCCGAGCGGCGAATGAGAAGAAAGCGCAAAAAGCCCTCGTGAGTATTCTTCCTGTAAATGGGGAGGTTCTGTTCGATGCAGTATTCCCTGACACAGGTGAGAATCGTCGTCATGTCGGGATGAACCGTCTTGCAGCTGTCCCCGTCGAGGATGGTGTAGCGGGTCAGGCGCTTGTGAAGGCCCAGACGCAGTTCACCATCTCTTTCCTCATTTCCAAAGGAAAATTCCATTTTATTGCGGAAGCCCCACTCCTTCGGAGATCCCTTAATTCCGTCGAAAATGGGCCTGTCAGCGTACATGACCGGCTCCACGAGCCGCTTCGCCATGTCGGCCTTCATTTCCAGCTGCTTCTCGTAGGGCACTGTCTGGTAAATGCATCCCCCGCAGGCCGGAAAGATGTCGCAGACCGGCTCCCGGGTCTCGAGAGGCGAGTGTTCAAGAATCTCCAGAGGTGTCCCCTCGATTCTGTCCCCGTGCTTCTTGCAGCAGCGAAAAGCAATCTTTTGTCCGGGAATGGAGTTCTTGATCGTCCCCTTATATTCCCTGTCTTCCTCTCTATAGATAAAGCGCCCCCGATTGGGATAATCAATGCGCTCAATATAAGCTTCACCAAGTTCTTTTTGTTTCACGTGATTCATTCTCCTTTCCGGGACCCAAAGGGACGGTTCTGATGGTTCCCATAAAACGGGACCAGAAGAACCGTCCCTTGTAAATGTTCAGGACCCGACGGAAAGGTGCGATAAAAAAGCACTTCCGGAGTGGACCTTTGAGGGGTGGCCGCGGAGGAAGTGCTTTTTTATCGCACCTTCGTCAGGCCTGCTGAACAGTTACCGTCCCTTTTGGTTCCCCCTGCCCCGGTGATGCAGTCCCGGCGCAAAAAGAGGGCGGGCAGGTCTCTACGTGAGAAACCATGTCCGCTCACTTATCATGCGTTTTTACATCAGCTTTACGTTTCCATTCTTATTCTGTAGCGCTAACCTTAGCCTTGACACTGTCGACAGCGCCGCCGACCTTCTCTTTGACGTCCTCAGCGACATCGCCGACCTTCTCAGCAACCTTGGATGCGGTCTCCTTGACTGTGTCGGCTGTGGACTTCTTTTCTTCCTCTTCGTCCTCATCCTCGAAGTAGTCATCAAAGTCATCATCGAAATCATCCTCGAAGTCCTCGAGATAATCCGGTGTGAAGAAGCGATAGATCGCATAGGCAACTCCTGCGATGGCTGCAATGAGACCGACAACTGCGAAAAACTTCAGGATCTTATGCTCTTTCTTATCCATAGAGATATCCTCCTCGTTCATTTGAAATATCGCCCGCCTTGCGTGGGCTTTTTGCACTGATGTCGAAACGACCTTTTCAAAACTAAAAATATTATACCACGAGGACGAATGCTTTTCCATAAAAAACATACAAGGTTTTGCCTTTACAAATTCTTTTTATTGTGTATAATGAAGACAACGCGTTGAAGAGAAGAGTAAGTCAGGAAAGCCTCAAAGAGAGGGATGCACATGGTGGAAGTGTCCTGTCGCGGAACTGACCGAAGACCAGCTCCGAGCGGCCCCAATCCGGCCCGGTGATTCCGTTACCATCAAAACGAAGTGGCTGCATTTTTCGCAGCAATTAGGGTGGAACCGCGCTTAGAATTTAGCGTCCCTTACATTTTACCTATGTAAGGGACTTTTTTATTGTCTGAAAATAAAAAAGCCCCACACGAAAAGGAGGAACAAAATGGCACTCGACAAGGAACAGTATTTAGCTGTCTACCGTCACTCACTTTCTCACATCCTGGCCAAGGCTGTGATCGAAATCTTCGGCAAGGAAAATGTTCAGTATGCGATCGGCCCGCAGATTGAGGATGGATTCTACTATGACTTCACCCTCCCGAGACCTGTCAGCACCGATGACTTTAAGACGATCGAGAATAAAATGCGCGAGATCTTAAAGCGCAAGGAAGACTGGACCGTGAAGGAAGTCTCCCGTACAGAGGCGCTTGAAATCTTCAGGGATCAGAAGTTCAAGACGGAGCTCATCAATGATCTTCCGGAAGATGAGAAGATCACGATCTACTACACAGGTGATGACTATGTCGATCTCTGCCGCGGACCTCATGTCGAGAATTCCGCAGAACTCTTAAGCGCTGCATTCCAGATCAAGTCCGTCTCCGCGGCTTACTGGAGAGGCGACGAGAAGAGAGATATTCTGCAGAGAATCTATGTCTATGCATATCCGTCCAAGCAGGAATTAAAGGAGCACCTTGCTTTTGTCAAGGAAGCCATGGAGCGCGACCACAAGAAGATCGGCAAGGAGCTCGAGCTCTTCATGTTCAATGAGACGGCACCGGGCATGCCCTACTGGCTGCCGCGCGGCTGGAAGATGTATCAGGCACTTCTCAAGTACAGCCGTGAGGTTCAGGCCCGCCATGGCTACAGCGAGATTGCAGCTCCGCTCATCAACAATAAGCGCCTCTGGCTCATCAGCGGCCACTGGGCTCACTATCTCCACAACATGTTCATCGTCCCGGGCATTGACGGCTATACAACAGCCGACGTCAATGTGGACAATGTCGTCGAGCGTCTCGACGGTGAGGATGGCGATGGAAAGACAACCACTCTCGCCAAGGATACTCCGGTCTACAACCGTGAAAATATCGACACCATGGCGGCCAAGCCCATGAACTGCCCGAACGCCATGATGACCTACAAGAGAAAGAAGAGATCCTACAAGGAACTTCCGATCCGCTACAGCGAGTATGATGTCCTCCACAGAAAGGAGAAATCCGGCCAGATGAACGGCCTTCTCCGCGTCCAGGAATTCCGCCAGGATGACGACCACACCTTTGTCATGGAGTCCCAGATCAAGGATGAGATCGCTGACATTATTGCGATTGCAGACGAGATCTACAGCACGTTCGGCGTCACCTACAGAGTTGAGCTCTCCACCCGCCCGGATGACTTCATGGGTGATATTGAAGTATGGAACCGGGCCGAGGCTGCTTTAAAGGATATTCTCGACGAGAAATACGGCAAGGACGGCTATGAGATCAATGAGGGCGACGGTGCTTTCTACGGCCCCAAGATCGACCTGCAGATCAAGGACGCCATCGGGCGCGAGTGGCAGTGCGGCACTGTCCAGCTTGACTTCCAGCTGCCCCACAATTTCGGTCTCACTTACACGGCTGAGGACGGAACGGAGCGCATGCCGGTCGTTCTTCACCGCGCTATCTACGGCTCTCTTGAGAGATTCATCGGCATTATCATCGAGAACTTCAAGGGCAACTTCCCCTTCTGGCTCTCTCCCTACCAGGTTGCGATTGTCCCGATTCGCACTGAGCACAATGCCTATGCAAAGGAAGTGCAGGAGATCCTTGAGGATGCCGGCATCCGCGTTGAGGCTGATTACTCTGACAACAACATGAAGACTAAGATCAAGGGTTTCAAGACCTACAAGGATCCCTATATCATCGTCCTTGGCGACAAGGAAGCTGAGAACCGCACAGTCTCCATCAACATCCGCGGCAATAAGCAGCTGCAGGGTGTTCCGCTCGAAACCTTCCTCAGGATGTGCAGACAGATGAACAAAGAACACAGCCTGGATCTCATTGAGTCCCTCGATCAGGTTAAGTAATTTATCTTTTCTGGTAACTGTTCAGGAGGGCACTTTTGCTTCGAGAAAAACATTCTACACTCCGTTT
>OMTP01000094.1 GCA_900313955.1 uncultured Lachnospiraceae bacterium
GCGCTCCGGAAGAAGGCCTTTGTGCTCCGCGCCGGGGTGCCCCGTGAACTGTAACCCCATATGATTTTTTATACCGGGTATAAAATATAACATTGACGCATACTGGGATCCGTGGTATCCTGTCCTTATTCGATAAGGACAAAGGAGCCCTTGACAGCAAGAGTTGCCAAGGGCTCTTTTTTGTTCAAAGCCTATATTTATTAAGGGGGAATTGTATATGAAGAAGAAAAACATAGCAGCGGCAGTGCTGGCCATCGTCCTCTTCGTCATCCTGCTCCTGTTCGCCTTTACCACAGGGTCCAACAGTGCCCTGGAGAAAGTGTCGACAGTGAACGGGGCGATCAACAGCTGGGTCTGGACCGCCATGCTCTTTGGCATTTTGGGCACAGGCGTGCTGGTCTGCTGTGGAACCGGCTGGTTCCAGTTCCGCCACTGGCATCACTGGTGGAAAGAGTCCATCGGCTCCATTTTCAGCAAGAAGGAAGTCAGAAAGAGTGAGGATGAGAATTCAATTTCTCAGTTCCAGTCTCTGTGTACGGCTCTCTCCGCAACCGTCGGTACAGGTAATATCGTAGGTGTCGCTACGGCAATTGTCGCCGGCGGCCCGGGAGCTATCTTCTGGATGTGGATCGCTGCGATCCTCGGTCTTATGACCAACTACTCCGAGAACGTCCTCGGTATTTACTACAGACGCCGCAACAAGAACGGCGAGTGGTCCGGCGGTGCCATGTACTACCTGCACGACGGCCTGGGCGGCAAGAAGGGCTGCGCAAAGCTCGGTGCGGTTCTCGCCAGCTGCTTCTCTGTCTTCGCTATTCTCGCATCTTTCGGTATCGGCAACCTCTCTCAGGTCAACGGTATCACAGATAATGTCGAGAAGACCCTGAACCAGTTCGGCGTCAAGTCCGGAACTGTCCTCGGCATGGATTCCATGAGATTTATCATCGGCCTCATCCTCTGCGTCGCCTGCGCCGTTGTCATTGTCGGCGGCCTCAATCGTATCGCATCCGTCACAGAGAAGCTGGTTCCCTTTATGGCCATTTTCTACATCGTCGGGGCTCTCATCCTCATTTTCTGGGATGGCTCTCTCATTGGTCCGGCTTTCAAGTCGATTTTCGCATTTGCATTTACAGGAAGAGCTGTCGCGGGCGGCACGCTCGGCACGGTCATCCGCTGGGGGCTCAAGCGAGGCGTCTTCTCCAATGAGGCCGGTCTTGGTTCTTCTGTCATGGTTCACTCCAACAGTAACGCCAAGGAGCCGGTCACGCAGGGTATCTGGGGTATCTTCGAGGTCTTCGCTGATACGCTTGTCATCTGCACCCTGACGGCTATGGCTATTCTCACGAGCGGCAAGGTCGACCTGACCACAGGCCAGATGGTGGATCCGAATGTCTCTGCGACATCGCTCACCAACGAGTGCTTCGCCGATGTCTTCGGCAGGCCCGGATCTGTCTTCGTGACGCTGGCCCTCATCATGTTCGCTTACTCCACTGTTCTGGGCTGGTCCCACTACGGCAAGAAGTCATGGGAGTACATGTTCGGGGAGGATTCGACCCTTGTCTACCGCATCCTTTTCATCATCTGCGTCTTCCTGGGCGCTCAGATGACATCTTCCCTTGCATGGGATATTTCCGATACCTTCAACGGCCTCATGGCTCTCCCGAACTTGATCGGTGTCATCACCTGCTCCGGCACGGTTTTCGCCATCACCAAGAACTACGAGGAGAGAACCTTCAAGGGCAAGAAGATCAGGCCCATGCTCTCCGGCATCAAGAAGCTGCAGGAGGAGCAGGAGAAGAGCTACGAGTTCTGATCTCTTTCTTTTAAAAATGCTGCGTCCCCTTTGATGGGGACGCTTTTTTATGCAGTGTTGCCGGGGGTGTGGCCAGGGGGACGTGGCACGCGGCTTCACGGTCAGGTGAAGCCAGAGCCTGCGTCCTCCTGGCCATGTCCCGGCAACAGCATGTCACGGGATGTGGCCTCACATATAAGTATTCAGATATCGATTGGGAACGGTGAAATGCTTTAACCAGGCCAAAGTGCATTTTTTTAAATACGCAAAAGAAGATGCTTGCTTTTATTTTGCCACTCTGTTATATTACGTCTTGTAAAGAAGACTCATTCTCAAAATAATCAATTGCCCGTCGGAGGCAATTCTTTTTTGAGAAGCAAAATGTATACAAAAAACATAAATTAGCTACATCTAACTTCTCACACACGCAGGAGGAAAATAGGAATGCAGACACAGGAACAGTGGAACGGCTTTAAGGGAAGACTCTGGAAAGAGGAGATCAATGTCCGGGACTTCGTCCAGAACAACTACACCACGTATGAGGGCGATGCTTCTTTTCTCGAGGGGCCGACAGAGGCGACCAACATCTTATGGGGCAAGCTTCAGGCTCTTCAGAAGGAGGAGCGCGCCAAGGGTGGCGTCCTTGACATGGACACCAAGATCGTCTCCGGTATCACTTCCCATAAGCCGGGCTACATTGACGAGGCAACCAAGGATCTGGAGAAGGTTGTCGGCCTTCAGACGGATAAGCCGCTGAAGCGCGCTTTCATGCCGTACGGCGGTATCAAGATGGCTGAGGAGGCCTGCGAGACCTATGGCTACAAGCCTGATCCTGAGCTTCACAAGATCTTCACCGAGTATCACAAGACACACAACCAGGGTGTCTTTGATGCCTATACACCGGAGATGCGCGCTGTCCGCCACAACAAGATCCTGACCGGTCTGCCTGACACCTATGGCCGCGGTCGTATCGTGGGCGACTACCGCCGTGTGGCTCTCTACGGCATCGATGCCCTCATCGCGTGGAAGAAAGAAGACTACGCAAACTGCGGCGACGGCACCATGACCGATGATGTCATCCGCCTGCGCGAGGAGATCACCATGCAGATCCGCGCCCTTCAGCAGATGAAGGAGATGGCGGCCTCCTACGGCTTTGACATTTCCCAGCCGGCAAAGGACGCAAGAGAGGCTGTTCAGTGGCTCTATTTCGGTTATCTCGCTGCCATCAAGACACAGAACGGCGCCGCTATGTCCGTCGGCCGTGTCTCCACCTTCCTTGACATTTACATTGAAAGAGACCTTAAGGCCGGCAAGCTCACCGAGTCCGAGGCACAGGAGCTCATCGACCACATGGTCATGAAGTTCCGTATGGTCAAGTTCGCCCGCATTCCGTCCTACAACCAGCTCTTCTCCGGCGACCCTGTCTGGGCTACCCTCGAGGTCGCAGGTATGGGCAGCGACGGCCGCTCCATGGTCACGAAGAACGACTTCCGTTTCCTGCACACCCTTGAGAACATGGGACCGAGCCCGGAGCCGAACCTGACTGTCCTCTACTCCAGCCGTCTGCCGCAGGGCTTCAAGGACTATGCAGCCAAGATCTCTGTCGATACCTCTTCCATTCAGTATGAAAATGACGATGTCATGCGTCCTGTCTGGGGTGATGACTACAGCATCTGCTGCTGCGTCTCTGCGACCCAGACCGGCAAGGAAATGCAGTTCTTCGGCGCCCGCGCCAACCTTGCAAAGTGCCTTCTCTATGCGATCAACGGCGGTGTGGATGTCAAGACCCGTCAGCAGGTCGGCCCGGAGTATAAGCCGATCACAAGCGAGTATCTTGACTATGATGAGGTCATCAAGAAGTACGACAAGATGATGGACTGGCTCGCAGACATCTATGTCAATACCCTCAACCTCATCCAGTACATGCATGACAAGTATTATTATGAGGCTGCTGAGATGGCCCTCATCGATACCGATGTCCGCCGCACGTTTGCAACCGGTATCGCCGGCTTCTCTCATGTGGTTGACTCTTTGTCCGCCATCAAGTATGCAAAGGTCAGAACCATCCGCGACGACTCCGGCCTTGTTGTCGGCTATGACACAGAGGGCGACTTCCCGAGATACGGCAACGACGATGACCGCGCCGATGACATCGCTGTATGGCTTCTTCATACTTTCATCAACAAGGTCAAGAAGCATCACACCTACAGAAATTCCGAGCCGACGACTTCCATCCTCACCATCACTTCCAATGTCGTCTACGGCAAGGCTACGGGGGCTATGCCGGATGGCCGCAAGGCCGGCGAGCCGCTGTCTCCGGGTGCCAACCCGTCTTATGGCGCTGAGAAGAACGGCCTTCTGGCATCTCTCAACTCTGTCGCTAAGCTTCCGTACGAGTGGGCTCTGGATGGTATCTCCAACACGCAGACCATGAATCCGGATGCTCTGGGTCACTCCGAGGAGGAGAGAGTGGACAATCTGACGCATGTCCTCGACGGCTACTTTGACCAGGGCGCTCATCACCTCAATGTCAATGTCTTCGGCCGCGAGAAGCTCGAGGATGCCATGGCTCATCCGGAGAAGGAGGAGTACGCAAACTTCACCATCCGCGTCTCCGGCTATGCAGTCAAGTTCATTGACCTGACCGAGGAGCAGCAGAGAGACGTCATCTCCCGTACTTTCCACGATCATATGTAATTTTTATATTCCTTCGGCGAGGCCCGGCGGTCCCCTCTCGGGACTGCCGGGCCTCTTCCTGTCGGAGTAAGCAGGCAACAAGTGCTTATTTTGGCGAGTGATGCTGGCAGAAGGAAGGCAAGTTGCAGGCAACAGGCGGCATTTTCCTGCTAAAGCTGCCGGCAGGGACAGCTTTGATGGCAGGAGCAGGGGCATTTTCATGAAAGGAGGACGAAAAATTTGACAAAAGGATATGTGAATTCTGTCGAGAGCTTTGGCTCGGTCGACGGGCCGGGAGTGAGATATATTTTCTTCATGCAGGGGTGTAAGATGCGCTGTCGCTACTGCCACAACCCGGAGACGTGGAGCCTCAGGGGCGGGGAGGAGATGACGCCAGAGGAGGCTCTGGATAAGGCGAAGAGATATAAGAGTTACTGGGGAAAAAAGGGCGGAATCACTGTGAGTGGCGGCGAGGCGCTGCTGCAGATCGACTTTGTGACGGAGCTTTTTAAGCTGGCTCACGAGCATGGCATCCACACGGCTCTCGATACAGCCGGCAACCCGTTCACGACGGAGGAACCTTTTTATTCTGAGTTTGAGGCGCTCATGAAGGTTACAGATCTCGTCATTCTGGACATCAAGGAGATGGACGCCGCCTCGCACAAGGCGCTGACTGGTTTTACCAACGACAACATCCTGCAGATGGCTCGCTGGTGCTCCGACCACGGTGTCCACATGTGGATCCGCAAAGTTCTGGTCCCGGGAATCACAGACTCAGAAGACGAGCTGGTCGCTCTTCGCGATTTCGTGGCGTCCCTTGGGACGGTCGACCGCTTCGAAGTTCTTCCCTACCATACCCTGGGTCTCTCTAAATGGAAGAAACTCGGCATCCCCTACACATTAGAGGGTGTCAAGCCTCCGACCAAAGAAGAAATCACTCATGCCGAAGAAGTCCTCGGCACTGCCGGCTACACGGGATCCTAAGAGGTGCGTTAGACCTGTCTGCCTGTGTCGGGCAGATAGGTAATCGAACTTCACGGAAGGGGGACGTAGCGATTGCCATCACTGTAAAGTGAGGGCATGGGGACAGACCTTGTGGGTAAATTAAAGAAAGGGGCTGTCGCACTAAACAGTACGGCGGCCTCTTTCTGTTTGAAGTATTTAACTTATTCAAAATAATCAAGTCAAGAGCATCGTGACGCCGCCCTTGACAGAACCTGCATGAGGTGCCCGTCTTAAGGCGCCGACGGCGAGGGACTCAGGAGCAGAACGGCTCCGCCCGAATATATGAATGGCATGTCAAGAGTATAAATTCCAATGGGAAGCCGATAAGGACGCCTCGCCAAGGTTGGAAGACTCCCACCAAAGAGTGGGAAGCCAATAACGGCGACCTGCTGGGGTTGGGAGGCTCCTGTTAAAGGTCAAGAACCCAAGCGGGAAGCCAAAAACGGCGGCCTGCTGGGGTTGGGGTGCTCCTGTCAAAGATCAAGAACCCCAGCGGGAAGCCAATAACGGCGACCTGCTGGGGTTGGGGGGGTCCTGTCAAAGGTCAAGAACCCCAGCGGGAAGCCAATAACGGCGACCTGCTGGGGTTGGGGGGTTCCTGTCAAAGGTCAAGAACCCAAGCGGGAAGCCAAAAACGGCGACCTGCTGGGGTTGGGGGCTCCTGTCAAAGGTCAAGAACCCCAGCGGGAAGCCAAAAACGGCGACCTG
>OMTP01000181.1 GCA_900313955.1 uncultured Lachnospiraceae bacterium
AGCCGAGGAGGACATGTTTTTCTCGAAGTAAAAGTGCCCTCCTGAACAGTTACAAGAATCCAATCTTTCCATCCATATCTACGACGATGACAATATAGATGAAATGGACTTGTTGATCAGAGACCGCTTTTTACCCGCTTTCAAGAAATTGGAAGATGTTCTGGATCAAAAGTTAGAGATTTATCTGAATAGGAGAACAATAATGATGGATGACAGCGTAATGCAGATGGAGATAGCCGGGAAGAAGATTCGCGTTATAGGAAAAGAAGGTGTTCATCCGGAAACAATGATATATGCGATTTCCTTCGAAGCTAAGGGCCCGCAGGCTGTGGAGAAGTGTCTGAAATTAGGAGTCTCGGAGAACGAACTTCTCATGGTGGAGATTACGGGACTTCGCTGGGATGAGGAATTATCTCCATGGCCAGAGGCATTGAAGGACATGCATTGCACGGGGGAAGCGGATGCATGTTTAAAGACTCTGACGGAGAATATTTGCCCGCGCGTAGAAGAAAAGCTGGGATATGTACCGAAGAAACGTATTCTGGCAGGATATTCCATGGCAGGACTTTTTTCCCTGTATGCCCTCTATAAGACAGAAGTTTTCAACAGTATTGCCAGCGTTTCCGGTTCTCTGTGGTACCCGAAATTTAAGGAATATGCTATGACGACCCCGTTTGCCTGTCATCCAGAGCACATCTATCTTTCTCTGGGAGATCGCGAGAGCCGCACAAGGCATCCTCTTTTCAGAACGACGCAGAGCAACTATGAAGAGCTTAGAGATTTCTATGCAGGGCAGAATCTCGATAGTATCTTCGAACTGAATTCTGGAAATCATTTCCAGGATCCGGCTGGACGGGTAGCTAAGGGAATCGCCTGGCTCCTTAGGAGCGGGAGACAGGAGGAGGGAATTCTTAGATGACAGGCAAAATTGTTGAAGGAACTATGCCTTTTATGGGGTATGAGACATATTATCGTATTGTGGACGGCGAGCCGGAGAAGATGAAGGGGCTCACCGATGATGCTCATGCACCGCTTCTTCTGCTTCACGGAGGTCCGGGCTCCACGCATAACTACATGGAGCTTCTTGACGAGCTGGCGGATACGGGACGCAAGGTAATCAGCTACGACCAGATCGGCTGTGGCAATTCCTATGTCGAGGGCCATCCGGAACTCTGGAGAATGGAGACCTGGATAAATGAGCTGAAGAGTCTTCTTGATTACCTGCATATTGACAGGTGCCATATCATGGGGCAGTCCTGGGGCGGCATGCTGCTTCTCCAGTATCTTGTTGACAGAGAGGATGGCATGAAAGCCGGTACCTGGAAGGGTCCCAAAGTCCTCTCCGCTGTTTTGTCAAGCACGCTTTCGTCTTCTCGGCTCTGGGCCAGGGAGCAGCACCGCATGATCCGCTTTCTGCCCATGGCGGAGCAGGAAGCGATTCGTGATGCTGAGGAGACCGGGAATTTTGATACGCCGGAATGCCAGGCTGCGACAGACCACTACATGATGCTTCACTGCGCGGGACCCTATACAGCGGACGATCCGGAGTGTCTCATCCGCCCCAAGAAGGCAGGCACAGAGAGCTATGTCGTCGGCTGGGGAAACAATGAGTATTCTCCGTCGGGCACGCTGAAGGACTATGATCTGACAGATCGCCTGAAGGAGATTCAGGTTCCCTGCCTTCTTATGAGCGGCACAGATGATCTGTGTACCCCTTACGTCGCCAAAACCATGAGCGACAGAATTCCGCACTCCAGATGGCATCTCTTCCAGGGCGCCAGACACATGTGCTTCGCAGACAGCCACGAGGTGTACTGCGAGGAAATGAGGAGTTGGATGAAAATGTATTCGCAGATATAAGGGTTCATCTGTATTTTACAGTTGCTGAGTTTCTTGGCATTATCATCATTCTGGCGGGGGTACGCATTTTTAACTATTTTGGAAAGCATTATTTTAGCTGGCCTCCATCTGCATCTTATTTCTCGTTACAGTTCACGGGTAGGTCACTGCGTCGCTTCGCACAAAGGCTTGGCTGACCCGTGAACTGTAACTATTTCTCTGCAATTTTCTTTCAGTCGTGCTATACTGAAAAGCATCGATCAGCAGTGGAGGATGAAATGAGCGATCAGAAGCAGCAAAGTGGACAGCCGCATAAGCGCCGCCCACATTACAGCGGAAAATATCCCAGACGCTATGAGGAAAAATACAAGGAGCTGAATCCTGAGAAATACAAGGCCGAAGCGGAGCATGTGATTGAGAAGGGAAATACTCCCGCCGGGACCCATATTCCGATCATGGTCAATGAGATTCTGGACTTTCTGAAAATAAGACCCGGCCAGCAGGGGCTCGACTGCACCCTGGGCTACGGCGGCCACACATCGAAAATGCTGGAGATGCTGGATGGGCATGGGCATCTCTATTCACTTGATTATGACCCCATTGAGATTATCAGGACGACAGAGCGGCTGAGGGGAGAGGGGTACAGTGAGACCATCTGGACCCCGGTCAACACGAATTTTGTCCATATTGATCAGATTGCGGAGAAGTACGGCAAGTTCGATTTCCTTCTTGCTGATCTTGGGGTCTCCTCCATGCAGATCGACAATCCTGCCCGGGGGTTTACCTGGAAGGCCGATGGACCGCTTGATCTCCGCTTCAATCCACAAAAAGGTCAGCCTGCCTCGGAGCGCCTTCGTGCTATCACTGAAGAAGAGTTCGAGGGAATGATGGCAGAGAACTCCGATGAACCTTACGCCGACAGGATTGCAGCAGAAGTTTTTCGGCAGATGAAAAGGGGCGAGAAGTTTGAGACGACATTTGCCCTGCGCCGTGCCATCGAGCAGGCAGTGGCTTCTGCACCGGATTTTCGCGGTGCCTCAAAATATGAGATTCAGGAGGCACAGAAGAAATCCTGCGCCCGCGTTTTCCAGGCACTCCGCATCGATGTGAACTCTGAGTTTGAGGTTCTCTATGAATTTTTGGAGAAGCTCCCTGACGTCCTCAAAGAAGGCGGAAGGGCGGCTATCCTCACATTCCATTCCGGCGAGGACAGGCTTGTAAAAAAAGCTTTTAAGGCGGGCATGCGGGAGGGCCTCTACAGCGAAATTGCAAAAGATGCCATCCGGCCAACATCCGAAGAGTGCTACCGCAATCCCAGGGCGCACTCAACGAAGTTTCGGTGGGCGGTGAAAAGATAAGTTTCGGATAGCATGTTGCACCTGAAATCCAGGCGGTTGTAAACGTTAGCCCGGCAGTATTTAAAAATGTATGGAATCCGTCTTTACCAGAATTCGAAAATGGTTTTTCTGATAGTCGATGATGCCATCCTTCTTCATGGCGCTCAGTTCTTTGGACAGGGCGCTGCGGTCGACGTTGAGGTAGTCGGCCAGGGCCTGGCGGTCGTAGGGGATGTCGAAATAGGTCTCCCCCGACTCGATGGACACCGTGTTGAGGTAGGCGAGTACCCGCTCGCGGATGGTCCTGGGGGACGTGTGAAAACTTCGAACCGTGAGACGCAGGTTCATGTTCATGGAGATAAAGAGCAGGTTCTTCAGCAGCTTGTCTACGATCGGATCGGGGCAGGCGGAATCCTCCATGAGCGAGCGGATGTGCAGATAGAGAATTCTGCAGTCATTTCCTGCACGGACATCCACGAGAGCCGGCGTCTCAGGCAGGCTGGCAAAGACTTCTCCGAAGAACTGATGGCGTCCCAGTGACGTCACGATGGAACGGTTGCCCATGAAGTCGTTATTTTCAATAAAGACAGATCCCTCGAGGATGAGGCCGAGATCCGAAGTCCTGTCTCCCGCGTGGAGTAGGATCTCATTTTTTTTGTAAGATGCCTCGCGGGCGCGCAGGCAGGTCAGGGCATTTTCTATTTCTGATTCAGCCATCCCTTTGAAGAGCATGACATCGTTGAGATCATATTTTTGTGGACGCATTTTCCATTTTCCTTTATACTGGTTAGAGGTATCTACCTATAATCTATTCGTTGCAAATACAACGTAAGTATACAACATTTTCTGCTCTATTGCCATCGTCAGGTACGAAAGGGAGAATGAAATGGATCACACAGTTACTGCTCACGGGTCAGCCAGAACTGTAACGGGTATGGGGTTACAGTTCACGGGTGGGTCACAACGTCGCTCCACAAAAAGACCTTCCATCCGG
>OMTP01000023.1 GCA_900313955.1 uncultured Lachnospiraceae bacterium
CACAGGGAGAGTGGAATTAACTCTTACAAAGTGGAACTTAGTTTTTCATTTGACCGTTTTATTTAGTATTTTGTTAAATCAATGCGTTGTTTTATCTTATTATAGATCATATTAACATGTTGTTTTAATCAGCATTTCTGCCATCACTGCTCATGACCGTGACGCCGTCATGCGGGCTGTGCAGGACGCCTACTAGAGGGCCAAAGAAGTCAATAAGAAGTACACGCCCTTTAAGTTTAGGGATGATGAAAATCCCACTCAACACAATCTGTTGAGTGGGAAAAATCCCGGAAGCCAAGAGGTACCAGTAAGCCACCATCACAAATCGGGGACGGTTCTCGATTGACAACACTGTGTTGCATCCGAAGAACCGTCCCCGATTTCGTAAAAACTCATTGCACACTTCCCTCATCTATTTTCTTCGTCCCTGAACCATCGAATATTGCCTCTTCTAAATCGCAAAGATTTCTGTATACTCTGGTTTTCCATTTTTAAAGGTCGTCTTCATGAGCGATATCTTCTTCACGGTCATCTCTCCCTTTGGCGCAGACACCTGTTGCCAGGGGCCTGTCACATGGCGCACGATCGTAATATGCGGGGTAAATTTCTTACCGTCATAAGTAATACCGTTCTCATCGAGTGCTTCGCGCACAGATTTAGCTGCCGCCGCCAGACCTTGATTCCCTTTGGTTCCAACCCATAGAAGATCACCAAAAGTCCCCATGGATGACAGGGACAGCTTAAACGCCTTGTATTGGATCCCTCGAAGAGCATTTTCCACAGCAGCCAAATCAGCAACTTCGCCAAGAAAAGCCAGTGTCAGATGAAGGTTACGGACAGGAACATAATTTCCCTTCACGCCTTTTATTTTCAAATCATGCATTGTGGCAGTCATTGATTTCTGTAAATCTTCCGATAACTCTATTGCAACAAAGAGACGCATACCAAAATCACCTCACTTGAGAACTCTCAGAGTAACCTCATCCACCACCTGCTGTCTTCTGTCATCCTGTCAATCGATG
The DNA here is from genome assembly GCA_900313955.1 of uncultured Lachnospiraceae bacterium. Classification (GTDB taxonomy): domain Bacteria; phylum Bacillota; class Clostridia; order Lachnospirales; family Lachnospiraceae; genus Chordicoccus. The sequence continues at coordinate 1,023 of OMTP01000023.1, forward strand.
AAATGAATTCTATCGCTATCAAAACGATCCTGCTGTTCTCGCGTCTGCGCCGAATAACCTATTGCAAACAGCCCGAAAGCCCTCTGGCTGTCCGGAATCCCAACGACCTTCTCTACTGCCACCATCCGCTCTTCAACCGGGGCAATCCCGAGCCATACTCCACCAAGCCCAAGTGAATCCGTCTCCAGCCACATATTCTCCATGGCAATCGACATATCGATCTGTGCGTACTCAGGGGCAATCGTATTTTTACGATATGCTGTCACAATGACACATGGAGCCTGTTTTGCAGGACCTGCATATGGACTGCACTCTGAAAGTTCCCGTAACTTTTCCTTTTCAGTCACAACGTAGAACTCCCAGGGCTGCTGATTCACAGCGGAGGGAGCCTGCATCGCTGCACGAATCACAGCAAGTATCTTTTCTCGCTCAACCGAACGCTCTTCATATTTTCGTATACTTACTCTATGGTATATTTCATTCATATCAAACCGTTCTCCTTTACACATCGAGGGGGCATGCACCTCACACCTTTCCGCTCAGAATGATGCCGACGTACTTGTCAAAATCCACCTGATTTGCTGCCCTTAACAATCTACGCCATTTTTCCCGAATTTTCGAAGCTCCAGTATAGGCGCCACAGATCGATATCGCCATTGCGTCACCGAGCGCCTGTCCATAGACAGCGCCAGCTAGCTTATCTTTTATTGCAAGACGACCTGATTGACTCTTCATTTTCTTCCCTGGCCACACACATGAGCAATTACATTCCGAACTCTCTGCAGAGGTTTTCAAACCTCACCTTCTCCTTATCCTTCACAGGCTTCGACAGATCGTTCATGCAGTGATGGATCACATCCGCATCCTTCAGGACCTCGTCCATAGGGCTGTCGACGACTAGCTTGTCATCATGATGGTAGATGGCAGAGCAGATGATCTCGTTCTCCTTCTCATCTGTCAGCTTCAGTTCTCCCAGAATCTTTCTGGCCAGGTCTGCTCCCTTATGCGCATGATCATCATAGCTGCCGCTCTCGTAAGCATAGAGATCATGGAGCATTGCAGCCATTGCAGAAAGTTCCGGATCCATCTCCCGCTTCTTCGCAATCATTGTAGCAGCAAGAGATACACCATACAGATGATTGACCGCGCTGATGCGCTTATCCGCATCCTCCATCTCATTCAGTCTTGCATTCACATAGTTTCTCAATTCTTTAAGTCTGCTCATAACTACACGCCTCCTCCAATTCACTTAAAAACAGCTCGTAAGCATCATCTTCATAGCAAAGCTGTGGAGAATTTTCTCCGCCACCGTTAGTACTCCGCTTCATAGCTGCATAGGACGCTTCGCCAAACTCTATGATATCCATCTCATATAATGGCAGCCCTATCTCCTGTGCAATTCGGCAAAACTCCTTAAGAGGACTGGCAGTGCCACGTGTAGACAGCAGCCTTTTTCTTAGGGCTCCATTCCTCACAGCCATTCTGTGGAGCTGCTCTAACATTTCTGCTACATCCATGAAATTATCCTCGCACTACCTAAGTATTCTATGAGTAAACTTCGTCCTACACCTATCCTGGGCATACTCCTGGCATCACCAGGCGCCTGCCCATATAAAGCACAAGCAACCTTATCCTCAAAAGAAGGGCGGTTCTTCTCATCACGCATCTACTCATCCTCACTATATCTGTACTCAACGCATATTTCGTCCAGACACCCATCATCCTTTAGTCCGCTCATCTGGTAATAGAGAACCGCTCTGGCAGGCCCCATCTTATAATATTTACATGATAAAGGCCCATCACTGCAGCCCCATAATGCCTTCGCCTCAGAAAAACCCAGTTTCTGCATCCAGTGCATGATTTCCTCAGCTTTTGCAAGGAATGCAGGCTGCGTCCACGGCACAATAATATCATTATCAACCCGCATCTTCTTGGCTGGCGAAATTATCATCTTCACATCTATACTCCTATTCTAACCCTATAACGTGGTTATTTAAAGATGCAACTGCCTCCATCATCTCATTGCTGCTTTGACGAGTTACTGTTCACGGGTGGGTCACTTCGCCGCTTCGCACAAAGGCCTTCTTCCTTCACTTAGTAATTTTCGCCGCAAAAGCAGG